>JAKLJM010000001.1 GCA_023151145.1 Bacteriovoracaceae bacterium
CTCTGGCGATATAAGCATTCCCCATGGCAAGGCCTCGCCCACTCGTTGCGAGCTCAGGGAAAATAGCATCTTCAAATTCAATGGCGTGAACTTGTTGAAGGAGAGCTAAGAATGTGAAAAAGATCAAAATCTTTATTCGTTTCATGTTTTTATTCTAAAGTAACCTAGACGATTTATCATCTCTAGGCATATTTATCACAAACTAGGATGAGTAATTCGAGATTTTTCTATATTAATATGAGTCAAAATTTCTCTATTAAGTTGAATTTCTAAATAAAACGCTAGCATGTCTTGATTATGTAAATTTTTTGTTTTTATTTTTATAGCAAGATTTGGTTCTATGTTTTTTATTTTAGTTAACATACTTTTTAGACTGAATACTTTTTTCCCGATTGTAATGGGGGCACTTAATTCTTCTTCGCTTAATGATAATCCTGAAATAACACATCTAATTTGAAATACTTTTCTATTTTCTAAAATCTTAAATTCGATGGGATAAATCCTATCGTCTTTTAGTGTTACTGCATAAATCATTTTAAAAAAGTTATTTAGAGTTTTTTCAAGTGATTCTAAATTATGCAAATCAATATTCCAGTTTCCAACATCAGAATAATCAATTTTATATTTTCGATTGTGGCTTTGATACTTAACCAAAGCACTATCGATTAAGTCTAGAAAATTTTTCTCTGAATTGATGTCGACTTGATTAGTTCGGGCATTAGGAATTTTATTAATCAGAAATAGTATTTCACCATTTTTATTTTTACTGGTTGTGTTTACAATAAATCTAGTTTCTGAATCTCCTCTTCTTAGCTTGAAAACTTTGTCACTAGTTATACTAAAGTCTGATTCGAATTCATTATCAAATAAAAAGTTTTCACCTTTTTTCTTCATTAATAAACCAGCAAAACATACATTTTGTTTTAATATTTGATTTTTATTATTTACCACACAAAATGCAACCCCAGGCATTTCGCTAAAATGATTTAATGAAAAACCGTACCCTGACTTACTAGCTTTATTAGCTTGATTGAATTTACTTTTGTATTTATTTTTAGTTCTCACATAAGCTGAAAAAATTAGATAAAGAGATAATGAAACTAAAATCAAAATGAATCTCTTGTCGGTCAACGACATAGCATTGTAATAAGTACGAAGAGACATCCAGTTTAAAAATGAACTTTCTTCTGTATCCAATATGGATACTGGTATGATGGCATTTTCTTTATCAAACATTTTTTTTAGATTATCTAATTTTAGAATATAATTTTTCCCATCAGGTAATTTTATTTCTAACAAATTTCTGTTTGCCGAATATTGACTTTGCACACTACTACTAAGAGCCGTTAGAAGCTCTACTGTTTGAGAGAAGTGTTCTTTTTTTAAAAAATTTTTAGTCCTAACTTGTTCTTGTATACTTCTAATGAAATATGCTTGAGGATATTTTTTTTTCTCTAGCTCAATTCTTAAAAGGGTTAATGAATTTAAAATATCATTCTTGGTGTTTTTAATTTCATTAAGATATTTTACTGAGAATAAGGTCCTATTGTTAGCCTCAGTATTTGCAGCATGACTAAATAGACTTGCAGTTAATGTTATAAATAAAAATAAAATTATCCCTACTTTCAATATGAACCAACCTTAAAAAAAGTACTCTAATTGAGCACTACATTAAGTTTAGCCTTTTGCTGTGATGTGATGAAAGCTGTGGAAAATATATCCACCGAGAGAAGACATCAGGTACAAAGAGTACTTAGGACTCTTTATACCCGAGTAAAATGATTCCTTTTAAGGACGAGCTAAGTTCAGGATAATATTAAATGCTTGATTAGCACCATTAACATCCCCCATTCTTAAACGATCAAGGCCGATCATCGCATTTGTTCTAATGGCCTGAAGACGTCGGCTGTCTCCTTGATTAAGTGGACGACCAAGCTCAACTAAACACTGTTGTTTTTCATCGTCAGAGAACAAACCTTTGCAAGCTTGCAGCTCTCCATTGGTATATTCTTTATTCGCTATTTTGGTTAAACATTGTAATTTTTCTTCATCTTGAAAAAATGAATTACATACATCTAATGCTGTTGATTGAAATTCTTTTCCAGAAGCAAGCTTATAGCATCTCACTTTTACATCTTGAAAAAAGAATTGATTACAAAACTGATCGATCGTTGCTGCATGAGTTGAAAAAGTAAGTACTGCAGCCAAGGAAATAAATAAAGCTTTCATTAAGATTCCTCCATAAAATAATAAAGCCCCATTGCTGGGGCTTTATTTCTTAGTGTTTTGATTTTCTTCCTGGGAACTTATGAGTTACATCTCCTAAGTATTTCCCTTTAATTTGTCTAATCGACTCAATTCTTTTTTCGGCCATTAAGTCTGTTGCGCGGTAAACTGGTAAGTTATTTTCGTCAGCAAACTTAAAGATTTTAAGTGTTGAATCATAAATTTTATCAACCATTCTTACGGCTTTTTCTTCTGACCAACCTTCAAATTCAATTGAAACGTTCATCAACCCACCAGCATTTACAAGATAGTCTGGAGCATAAAGAATGCCTTTTTCTTTTAACATATCACCGTGACGGTTTTCTGCTAATTGGTTGTTAGCAGCACCACAAACGATTTTTACTTTTAAACGATCGATTGTTTTATCGTTTACAGTCGCCCCTAATGCACAAGGTGCATAGATATCGGCTTTAACATCGTAAATGTCTTCTGTGCTTACGAATTCAGCTGTTGGAACTGCTGTTTTAAATCTTTGAATATTAGTTTCATTGATATCTGTAAAATAAATTTTAGCTCCAGCATCATTTAATAAACGACCTAAGTGAACACCAACTGATCCTGCCCCTTGAAGTGCTACAACTTTTCCACGAAGAGATTTGTCGCCAAATACTTTATTGGCAGAAGCTTCCATTCCACGGAAAACACCACGAGCAGTCCATGGAGAAGGGTTACCTGATCCACCATGAATTTCCGCTACACCTGTTACGTTATTTGTTTCAGTGAAGATATATTCCATGTCTTCAACGTTAGTGTTAACATCTTCAGCTGTAATATAACGACCATTAAGTGAGTTTACATATCTTCCGAACGCTCTGAATAATGCTTCAGATTTATCTTTTGTCGGATCACCGATAATAACAGCTTTACCACCACCAAGATTTAATCCTGAGATGGCTGCCTTGTAAGTCATCCCACGAGAAAGTCTTAATACGTCTTCTACTGCTTCTTCAGTTGTTTTGTATGGCCACATTCTTGTTCCACCTAAAGCAGGTCCCAAGATTGTGTTGTGAATCGCTACAACTGCTTTTAAGTTGCATGATGGATCAGAGAAAAATACTACTTCTTCATGCCCCATCGAATAAATTTTTTCAAAAGTTAACATTTAATTCCTCACTGTTTTAAAGTTGGAGTTTTAGAAACGCCGTGTATAATTTAAGTGTCCAAAAATTTTAGACATCTTAATGAAACGAGGATAATCCTGATATGCCCACCGTGTTACAATGTTTTGAAGAAAATACCATAAAACTTCCTCACGGCTGCTTGGCCGGCTCATGTGGTTCTTGTCGAATTGAAATTTTAGAAGGGTTTGAGAACTTATCCGAACCAAGTTTTATTGAAAACGACACCATTCAATCCTTAAAATCTCAATATGGAAACGAACGACAAATTAGACTTAGTTGTCGCGCTAAGATTTTAGGACCTATTACTTTTAAATTACTCAAATAAAAAAGGGACCCACCTGGGTCCCTTCGAGTCGAATGAGAAGTTAACAATTCCTACCTATACCATTTTCATATGATAAGAAGCTCGGCATGATCGAGCCTTGTGCAATTGCGATTTAATGGCTTTTAATGCTTTATTAAAACTCTTATAAAAAAAGAGATCTTCTTTTTTAGCAAAATAAGTCCTGTTTCTCGTTTTTAATTTGATTTGAGTTTTAAAATGCCCTGCTTCTTCAGTGACATCCACTTCGATAGCTGAATTTTTTGGAGCAAATTTTTCTAACTCCAACACCGCATCTTCAACTAAGTTTTGATTTGTAAGACGTTTCATACGATAGACCTCCTTGTATGAAAGAGAGAGATTTAGAGCCAATCCCCTCACTACTAAGATAGTATCCATTATACTCTTAGCAAGGGTGAATGTCTTAAAAACGGCATATTTTTTATCTTAAAAATTCTCACAAAATATATGAGTTTTTCAGAAGTAAAATACGTCAAAATCGATTTACTAAAGTACATAGTAAACGATAGTAAATCAGTATTCCTTCTTGCTGCTTTATTTTCTTATAGATAGACTTATTTTCTCATATACAAAGGAACGGCTATGAAAAAAATATTCATTTCACTCATGGTCAATTTGTCACCAATCACTTTTGCCAATAACATTACTAATCAGGAATTTCATTACTTCTTACTAAGGAAAAAAAATGTCACCAATTAAAATTTATTCTATGGCCTTACAAGACCGCTCAGATCGTGTGAGATGGCTTTTAGAAGAATTACACGTTCCCTATGAAAATATTTTCTTGAAAAAGAAAAATGGCGAAATGAATTCACCGGAATATCGAAAGCTAAATCCTATGGGCCGAGTACCAACCATTAATGATGGTGGAACTGTCATTCATGAATCTGCAGCGATTTGTCTTTATCTCGCTGATAAATATCGCCAAGTAAAATTAGCACCAGAGATCAATGATCCACTTCGTGCGGAATATCTTCAATGGATGGTTTTTTCAACTGCAACTCTTGAATGTGTTGTCGCTAAAATGTTTTATCTCGACGGAAAAACTGAAGCTGAAAAAAACTTTGAATTAAATTACATCAAAGAACAGTGCGAGATTTTAAAATTGGCGATTGAGCCAGTCTTAAGTAAGCAAGACTATTTTTTAAAGTCTGGTTTCTCGGCCATTGATATTATGATGGCTGCAGTTCTTCCTGGTGCAGAAGAATTTTTGGCGCCAGCAGGTAGTGGTACTGCTCGATTCTTAGAGCGAATGCGGGCTCGCCCACTGGCAAAAAAAGTTGAAGTCTTCGCTTAATTATTGTCCGAGAAGCTTTAATCTTTTTTCTCGTCTTAAAAGCACATTGATATCATCGCAAGAATCCACAGCGTGATCCCACGCTGTGTAGATTTGTTTTTTTGCATTAGCACGAAGATCTCCCGCTACGTATAGACCTGCAATGCTCGTTTTACCTTTATTATCAGTAACGACAAATCCACGAGAATCTAACTCCGCCCCGAGAGATTTTGCCAGCTCGTTATACACGATCATTCCAAGAGAAATAAAAATGTATTCTACTTCAATATAATTTTCTGTTTCTAATTTAAGATGGGTGAGTGAATTTAATTTAGCATTTCCTTCAATTCCAGTGATCGCTTCTTCAATAACTTGAATTCCATATAACTTTTGAAGCTTTGTTGTCTCTTCATCAAACTGGGCATTCTTACCGTTAGTAAAGACAACCATGCACTGAGTGTCGTATCTCTCACGCAACATGATGGCGACCCACATAGCAGAGCTATCGTGACCAATGACTCCTACTTTTTTATGAAGCACATGATGACCATCACAACGTAAACAGTAATCGGCCAATTGTACATTGGCATAAGGAAGAATCGGTTGAATGGAGTTATTAATTAATGGTTGAACATCCATCACCCCAGTACATAAGACGACATATTGGGATAAATAGACTTGACCATCTGTTGCCGTAATTTCAAAAACACCCTCGGAGTTTTTTGAAATTTTTTCGACCCCTTGGTTTTTTTTCCAGTGCAATTTTTCTTTAAAATCACTTTGATTTAACCATTCGAGTGACAATTTATTTGGTTCTTCAATTCCTTTTTTAAAATCTAAATGGGCCGGCATATTTTCAACTTTTGATACCCAAAAAGCGCGAGATTTTTTTTTGTGTTTTGCCGTTCCGGGGAAAAAGAGTGTTTCATCGTTGTTTAAAACCGCACGAATGACGGCCATTGTTCCCGCAGCTCCACCGCCGATTACACAAACCGGATATATCTTTTCCATACACTCACCTATAAATTATTTTTCAGCTCGTTCGTTTTCATGCAAATTCTGAGTCGCTTCAATATCTGATTGTTCTACTAGTTCAGCATGTTGTTTTTTAGAAATAAAATGTTTTTCACCGTCGACATCTTTAATACGAACTTCTTTAATAACATATTCATCAACAGCAATTAAATCAAATGATAAACCTTCCCAAACAATGATCTGTCCTTGCTCTGGAAAAGTGTTCCCTAACATATCTAAGATGAAGCCTGCTAGAGTTGAATAGTTGTCATTTAAAGGGATTTTAATATCATAATCTTGATAAAGTTCACGAAGTGAAATATCTCCATCCACCACGATTCCATCGACTAAATTTGCTGCATCTAAATGTTGTTCAATTTCATCGACATCATCGTGTTCATCATGAATTTCACCAAAGATTTCCTCAATGATATCTTCTAACGTGACGATCCCAACAACTGTACCATTTTCATCTTTAACTAAGGCCAAATGGACTTTTTTGCGGTTCATGTGGTCAAAGACCGATTGAATTTTCATATGTTCGTAAACAAAGAAAGGAGCTTTTAAAAGTTTTTCGATTTTTAAATCGTTCTTATCTGCTTCATTTAAAAATGCCAGATCTTTAACGTGTAAAAATCCAATGATATTTTCTAATTCACCACTACAAACTGGGTATCGGCTATTTTCAGTTTCTTTGATATGTTCGAGAATTTCTTCAAACTTCCATGAGCTTTGTAGATAATTGACTCTGGTTCTTGGAATCATGATGTCTTTAACTTTAATGGTGGGAAATTCTAGAATTGAAGAAAGTAAATCAATCTGTTTAGAATCGATGGTCTTTTCTTTTTCAGCTTTATTAATCATGAACTCGATATCGTCTCGAGTGACCATTCTTCCTGTATATTCAGCCGAGTCACCTAAAATTGTATTGATAAACCAAACCAATGTTTTAATAACTGGGTAACAAACATAAAATAAAACTTGTAATGAACGAATAACAACGACAGAAAACTCTTCGGCATAAGTGCGCCCTAAAGTTTTAGGCAAAAGTTCCCCGAACACAATAACTATCATCGTAGTGATACCGAGCGCGATCCCAACAATAGGGGAACCGGTATAATCAGCAGTAATGGCCGTGGTTAAAGCACCTGATAAGATGTTGGCGATATTATTTCCAACAAGAATTGTTGCAAGAAGCTCTGAAGGTCGAAGGATCATGAAGGCCATGGCCTTCCCCTTTGCTCCCCCCTCTTCAATTAATTGGCGAGCACGATCTGCTCCAATCGACAAAAGAGCTGCTTCGGCCGCCGAGAAAAATGCCGCTGCAAAAAAACAAAATAGTAAAGCGAGAATCTGAAAGCTTAGTGATTCCATAGTATTAAATTAATTTTCCAAATTTTGAAAGGTGATTAAAGGAGTAATCCTGGGGAGGCTCTATACAATTGTCCCTTGTTTAGTTAACCGAAGTACAGATCATCATTATATAGGAAATTGGCCTAAAAGTCTAACGTCTACGTCATTTCAATAAGTTACTTTAGGTTCTCTTAATGATCTAGTGGCTTCCCACCGAAATCATGATCAGAATAGACGATACGGTCATTCATTTCATGATTAAAACCGTGAATCTCTTTAATATTGGTAACTTTTCTAAAGATTGTTTGGCACTTATAGCAAACAGCAATTAAACCCAATTTTTTAAAGAGAATGAGGTCGAATAAATAAAGCACAATAAAACTTATTCCATAAGTCCAAATCGATAAAATAGCCGCAATCACAAAAAGCATCACGCCAAGTTTACGATTAAAATCTTTTTGACTGTAAAAATCTTTTCTTCCACAGCACGGACAATCTTTTAAAATGCCTTGTAAATGTTCATCATTAAACTGAACATCCATTTGATGCTGGCATACTGAACACTCTACTTTCGTCGCATCTTTGGTTGGAACAACATCAATTGCTGAGCCACAATTTTTACAAGTCAAAGTTACTGTCATCATAAATAAAGTCCGTAATTAAAAAAGAGAAAACTAGAAATCAGTTCACCAATAAAAACAAAAAACGTCATGGCATATAAAACACCAGTAGAACTTTGAATTGAGCGCATATTTACTAGACGCCAATTAAAATAACTCATTCCTGCAATCACTAAATAACCAAATGAGACACGCATTGTGAGCATAACCCAATTAAAAACATAACCAGAACCAAGAGTGGTTCCTTCTGCAAAAAAATCGTAATTTTTATAAAGAGCATATGATGACCAAACAATCTTAGCAGCTAAAATTACCCATGTGATAAGCGCTGCTTTCACTAAGGGTTTTTCACTTAGTTTAGGAACTACTAAATACCAATGACCAAGTGTCATGGCGTAAGTAATAACCCCACACAAAAATGCCGAGCTTAAAAGAAATAAAAATGGCACTAATTGTAAGTGAGCAAAGTCTAAATAGATCAATGAACCTAGTACTACATTTATGCCTAAATAAGTCCCCCACATAAAAAGAGATTTTTGATCTTTATGAAAAAGTGTCGTGAGTAAAAAGAGAATGGCACTTATCGCTGCCAAATAAACATTCGGTGATTGCAACGAATGTCCGTGACCGACAAAGGCAATAATAAGATGGATGACTAAGGCACCGATAGAAAGATTTGAAATAAGTTTCATAAACCCATTTCCCGTTAACTTTGAACTCGCCAGAATAGAAAAAAGATTAAAGCATAAAGCTAATGATATAAGAAAAAACTGTGCAATGGTTTTAACATCTCCGGTAGTGCCGTGATCCATTTATTACCTCAAAATCTAAATGTCCCTTTATCAATTTCGGCTTTCATATATACGGCCATTTCATCAATAAAAACATGATTTATTTCGGGGATAATACCTTTGAGTGGTGCTGACTTTGACACATAATTCAATTTAAACCATCCAGTTTCAGCTAAATGTGGAGAATCTAATTGGGCGTAGTGAACGTATAAACAAATATTTTTCGTTTCCGAGCTATAGATTTGCATTTTGAATAACTTAATAACGGTTTCAGTTGGAATTTCTAACCCGACTTCTTCATGGACTTCGCGAATGACTGCCACCAAGGGGGTCTCACCTGTTTCAATTTTTCCACCAGGAAATTCCATTTTCCCAAATAAGGGACCTTCTTCCATTCGTTTCTGTGTCCAAATTTCAAAGCCTTCTTCATTGATTTTGCGTAAAAAAACCATGATCGAAACTAAGATATTTTTCTTTTCCATATTAAAAGTCCTTGATAGAAAAGCAATTATGATGCTACGAAGCTCTAAGGTAAAGACTCAAAAAGTTAAAAAATGAAAACATTCTCTCGTTATAAAAAAGGTTCACTTTTATTTGCTCCCTTAGAAGGAGTAACGGACGAGCCATATCGCAAAGCCATTCAAGAAATTTTTCCGGAGTGGGATTATTATTCATGTGATTTCTATCGAATTCCTACCGTTGGAAAAATAAGTCCCAAAATGTTTATTGAACACTTTGGGGAAAAACAATTTCATGATCCAAAAGTCATGGATAAAACGGCCTTTCAAATCCTAACTAGTGCCAGAGCTCAAAACCAAAGAGCGGCAGAAATTCTTGCTGAATTACATATACCCCACTTAGATTTAAATTTGGGCTGTCCTTCACACACCGTAAACTCTAATGGTGGAGGAGCATATTTATTATCTAATCACCGTGAAATGATTCAAGTTGTTTCAACTTTTAGAAAAAATTTTCCACGCGCTTTCACGGTTAAGATAAGGGTTGGCTATCGCGACGATGCTAGCTTTGAAGAAACGCTAAAAATTCTTGAAGGTGAAGGTGTAGAAGCCATTACTATCCACGGACGAACTCGTGATCAGCTTTACAAGGGGCGCGCAAACTGGGAATACATAAAACGAGCCAATGAAATCGTAAAAATTCCAATTATTGGAAATGGTGATGTTTGGACTGCTGAAGATATTGAACAAATTTTTTCAGAGACCGATTGTTATGCCATCATGTTTGGTCGTCCCGCGATGAAGACACCTTGGTTGGCAAAAATTTACAAAGATTACCTAAAAGACGGCACCAGTATCGATGAAACTTTTCTTCTTTATGAAAGAAAGGGATATCTTCAATTATATTTTGAAACATTAGAGAAAGAATTTCGCACTATTGGATTTCACGATGATTTATTACTAAAGAAATTCAAATCATTTTCACTCAACCTCTTTGAAGACTATCAAGAGGGTGAGACCGTACGCTCTAAGTTTCTCCGCTCAATGAGTTTTGAGGAATTTAAAAACCATCTTTGGAATTTAAAATAGCGATTTTAGTGCTTGCATAGTTGATGAATTCAAAAAGAATTGAACCTAAAACCACTACGAATAACTCTCCTCTCCCTCCAAAAAAAATCAGAATTGCACAAAAGAAAAATGGAGAAAGTGCTCTTAAAATTGGTGCTTTAATATTCACAATTTTTTGTGGAAATTTGTGTTGAATCGAGACAAAAGCAATTTGTAGATAATGATTCATTTTAAAAACGAGTGAAATAAATGAAAATTTTCTATTCGACTTTAACATCATTTCACGTGCTCCAGGAGTGAGCAAAGTAAAATGCCAAACATAAGCCATGATGAAAAAAATTTGATTTTCAAAAAGAAGTTCAAAAAGTTGAAATGAAATGAGAGTGAGAATGAGGATGGAAAAATGTAAGGAATAATAAAGCCATCTTTTCATCTCTTACATCTCTAATTTGGGAGCTCTCGCTTTTACGTTTTTAACTACTAATCTGGGGAATTCGATATTTTCAGGTGAATTAATCACCATCATAATCACTTGATTAACATCTTCAATGGAAAGCATCTCATCACGAGGGACTTCTAATTCCACCTGATCCCAAAGCGTAGAATTCACTGGATCAATGATGAGACTTGAAAAACGATAATTCAAATGTCCCCATTCTTCTCGTAGAGATTCAAATAAATGCAACATTCCGCTCTGTGAAGCTCCGTAAGTTCCTAAATTGGACAAACTTCCCACGCTGGCAGGATTAGTAATCACAACCAAGTGACTAATATCTTCAATAAGATAATTAAAGACGTGTTTAAAAAGGTGAAATGATCCAATAACATTGGTTTCAAGCAAATCTTTACATTCCCGACTTGAAGTATCTAATACGGAAGACATTTGAAAAAGACCAGCAAGATGAACGACGAGTTGTAACTCTGCAGTTTTTTCTGAAACGATTTGAAAAAGTTCTTCTACCGCTTCTTCATCTCTTAAATCACATAGAATATCGGTATAGGCTTCATGATCAATCATTAAGCCATTTAAACTAACACCAAAAACAAACCAACCGTCATTTAAAAGATTTTGAATAAGCTCTTGACCGATGCCAGAAGTGGCACCGGTGATAAGAGCATATTTTTCAACTAAATGTGTATTCATCAATTACTTTGCAATACCAATTGCTTTTGTTTCACGAACAACTGTTACTTTAATTGTTCCAGGGTATGACATTTCTTCTTCGATCTTCTTCGCGATATCGCGAGAAAGCATAACTGTTTGTTCATCATCAACTTGGTTGTTTTCAACAAACACACGCACTTCTCTACCACCAGAGATGGCATAAGATTTAGAAACACCTTCAAATGAATTAACGATTTGTTCTATATCAGTTAAGCGCGATACGTAAGATTCCATCATGGCTTTTCTGGCCCCTGGACGAGCACCTGATAAAGCATCAGAAGCTGCAACTAAGTGAGCAAGAACTGACTCTGGTTTTTCATCATCATGGTGAGCGCGGATCGCATGAACGATATCTGGTGATTCACCATATTTTTTCGCGTAGTCTGCACCAATAACTGCGTGTGACCCTTCTGCAGAGGCATCGATAACTTTACCGATATCGTGTAGTAGAGCGGCACGGCGAGCTTGCTTCACGTTCATTCCTAATTCAGCGGCCATCGCCCCACAAATGAAAGCAGCTTCAATCGCATGCTGATATTGGTTTTGAGTATAAGAAGTTCTCCAGTTCAGAGCTCCGATAAGTTTTAGGATTTCTGGGTGGATACCATGAACACCAATTTCTAATTGAGCTTTTTCACCAAGATCTCTTAATTGTTTTTCTAATTCAGTTTTTGATTTGTCATGGAATTCTTCAATTTTTGCTGGATGGATACGTCCATCAGCAATTAATTTTTGAATAACCATACGAGCGATTTCTTTTCTTACAACGTTAAAAGATGAGATAACGACAACTTCTGGAGTATCATCGATAATTAAATCCACACCACAAATTTGCTCGAATGCACGGATGTTACGACCTTCACGACCAATTAAACGACCTTTAACGTCATCACTTGGTAACTCTACCGTACCAATTGTCTTTTCACCTACGTATTCACCAGCAAATCTTTGAATAGCGATTCCTACGATACGTTTTGCTTTTGCTTCTGCTTCTTCGCGAGTCTCTTCTTCAATTCTTCTTAATTCTTTAGCAAAATCTACGCGAGCAGCTTCTTCCATGGCTTTTAGAAGTTCGTTTTTCGCTTCTTCTTTGGTCATTTGTGCTACTTGGCCTAATCGATCATTGAATTCGTTTTGTTTATTTTTAAGTTTAACGATCTCATCTTCGTGTAATTTTTTAGAAACTTCGAATTCAATTTCTTTTTCTTTAAGAACTTTTACTTCTTTTTCATGGTCTTCAATTTTTCTATCTAACGTTGCTTCTTTTTTTGCAACTTCGCGTTCTTGATTTTTTATTTCGTTTTGTTTCTTTTCTACTTCACGATCAAATTTATCTTTTTCTTCTTTCGCGATTTCTTTTGCTTCTTTTCTAGCCTTGTACTTAATATCGTTAGCGTCGGCCTTAGCTTTTTCGATAATGTCTGAAGCTTTTCCTTCTTTGTCTTTTAGATCTTTTTGTACTTGAGCGTTTTTAATAAAGTAACCAACAGCTACTCCGATAATTAAAAACAACACGGATGCAAGAATAACAATTAAATTCATGTGAACACCTTTTCAATATTTTGAAACTTACTTATTAATTCTTCTAACTAACTGATCCGTAACCACTACATCGAGATTGATGTCGTGTTCGTCTCTAGGAATAAAAGAACAAATCTGGGTTTCAAATGTTAGACCTATTTTTAAGCTAGATTTTCCGAAAAGATAGCGGTCGTAATATCCTTTCCCTCTTCCTAACCTAATCCCCTCTGCGGTAAATCCTAACCCTGGAATGATGAGGCAGTCGGGGATACACTCATCTTGATCAGAGACAGGCACTAGCATCTTTTTTTGAAAAACTTCAATTTCTTTAAGTTCCTCAATCGCGCATGATGCAGTCTTATAAAATTTCATGCCTGATTTTTCGTCCGCACTAAAATATGGAAAACAAACAATCATCCCTTTTTTAATTTCTTGGTTGATCCAATTGACCAATTCCGGCGATAAGTTCCATTGTACTTCATCGCTCATTGGGGCATAGAGACCAAGAGTGCGAACCGGATGATTGTGAGACCTTAAGAAATCTGTGAGTTGGTGAGCAGCTTTCTGACTTCGATCACGAATCTCATCGGCGCTGAGATTGGCCAAGGAGCGTTTGAGCTCTTTGCGCAAATCTTTTTTATCCGGTAGAGAACCACTATGATTCAAAGTTCACCTCTTCCCATTAGAGATCTAAAGTAAACACAGTGAAGGTGAACAGTTTAATTTGAAGTAGGAATAACTTCTTCGATGAGTTGTAGAGCATCAGTTGCTGTTTGTTTTAAATAAGCAACATGATCTTGATATTGTTTTTCTAAAGCAATTTTTTCTTGGGCAATTTTAAGTGCAGCGAGTATCACTGCTTGATTCAGATTAATGTTCTGATTTTTATTTAGGATCGCCTGGGCTTCAGATTGAACGAAATCTACAACTTCTCGAGGTGTTACACCTGGTAACATTTCATCACGCTTAAGTCTTAATCTAAGACCTAATACCTCAAAATTTTCTTGTTCATCTCTCACATTTTCCATTGTTAATAGATTAAACTAAAAGGGCAAGACGAACAACTAAAAATCTAGAAGTGCCTTTAGGTAATCCTCTAGGACAAAGTGGTCCAAATCCTCTGCACTCTCGCCAACTCCAATATAAACAATAGGAACTTGAAGTGACTTAACGATTCCCACTGCAGAACCAGCCTTTGAAGACCCGTCGCATTTAGTGAAAATTAAGCCCGATAAGGTTAATGTTTTATGAAATTCATCAGCTTGACGTAAAGCATTTTGCCCAGTGATGGCGTCAATCACCAATAAAGTTTCATGAGGGGCCGTTGGATCGAGCTTCGTCAGAACAGACTTGGTTTTTTTAAGTTCATCCATCAGGTTTTCTTTCGTATGTAAGCGCCCCGCAGTATCCAGAATGCAATAGTCGGCTTTTTCATTTAGTGCGTGCTGTAAAGCATCATAAGCAACGCCAGTCGGGTTGGCCCCTTCCTTCGCGCGAATCATCGTTGCGCCTGCTCGGTCACACCACACTTGCAATTGATCAACGGCCGCTGCTCTGAAAGTATCACAAGCACCGACGACAACATTGGCGCCATCCTGACGAAGTTTCGTAGCTAGTTTTCCAATTGTAGTCGTTTTTCCAGCGCCATTTACTCCAACGATCATGATGACTTTCGTTCCAACATGAGTGGCTTTATTAAATTTCAACAACTCGGGTCGAACAGTATTTTGCACCGATAACATTTTAGAATTTAAAAATTGATAGAGAAATTCTTTAAATTTCTCCTCTGAGATTTCACCTTTTTTTACTTCTGCTTCTAATTCTGCAATAAGTTCTTGAGTCATCTGAGGGCCAAGATCTGCACTGTAGAGAAGTTCTTCTACTTGTTCAATTGTCTCAGCGTTAATACCTGCACGAAAAAGTCCTGCGACCTTTCCCCATATTTCATTTCTTGAGCGAGAAAGCCCTTTTTTCAAGCGCTCGGCAAATGTAAGTGTTGGAACTTTGCTCTCAACAATTTCAACTTTGTTTTCTGTAACTTCTTCAGGCGCATTTAATTTTTCTTGCTGTTCACTTTCAGGTGTTTTTCTTAGAAACCACAAAAGCACTGTTACAGTAAGTAACGAGACAACAATACTCAAAATCATGATATTTTCGCCCACAAAAGACTCCTCAAAAGTTCACCGTTTTCTATTTGAAATCCTAGACTTTATAAGCTAAACAATGCCGAATATCCACAAGAGAATATTAATTTTTACCAGCGAAATCGTATGGATCATCACACAGATCGTTATCAAACACTTAATGCTCAATTTAATCTCTTAAAGGCCATTAGGTTGTTTTTCGAAAGTCGAGATTTTCTAGATGTTCTTACGCCTCCCGTTGTGGAAAATCCAGGCATGGAAACGCATATCCATCCTTTTTCTGTGCATCATACTTTTCAAGCTTCTCCCTCTGGGAAATACCTGCATACTTCTCCGGAATTTGCGATGAAGGAACTCATGAGTATTGGCTTTGAAAATATCTTTTCTTTGAATTATTGTTTTCGCGACGAACCCGCTGCCACTCACCACCGCTTTCAATTTATCATGCTTGAATGGTATAGAAAAAATGCTCACTACACTGCCATCATGAAAGATATGGAAGAACTTTTTCCTTTTTGTTTAGACTTTCTTCAAAGTAAAAACATTGCCGTCGTCGATAGCTTTAAGAATTGTCGATTTGAAAAAGCAACCGTACAAGAATTGTTTTTAGAATATTTGAATTTTGATCTTTTAGATTATTTAAACCCTGATGATTTAAAAGATTATATTGCGAAAAATCACAAAGATGTACCGCTACCTGTATTAGGTGAGAAGTTAAGTTTTGATGATTATTTCTTCTTACTTTTTTTAAATAAAATTGAACCGAAATTAAAAAATATTCCTTATCTTTTAGTCTACGAATTCCCCCACCAATTGGCTGCTCTTTCGACTCTAAAGCCCACGGACTCTCGCGTGGCCGAAAGATTTGAAGTTTATTGTCATGGAATTGAACTTTGTAATTCCTTTAATGAACTCACTCATTTGCCAACTCAGAAAAAAAGATTTTCTGAACAAGCTTCAGAGAAAAAGCAACTCTATGGTTATGAATTACCTGAGCCGATTGAATTTTATCAATCGATGCAACGAGGTTTGCCGACCAGTGCTGGAATCGCACTAGGTATTGAACGATTTCAGAAAATTTTAACTGGATCGACTAATCCATTTTGGAAATAATTTTTACATCAACGAATTAAATGACGTATGAAGTTTCACTAATACTTCTGATTTTAGATGTTGAACTGGATATTTCTGTGCCCATTTTTTATGCACTGATTTTTTAGAATTTTTTCTAAACTGATTAGAAAAATTAGCTCCATGTCTATTGGCTAAATCTGCAGATAAAATCGCATACCAATTTTCTAAGGCTTCACGATCTTCACCAAAAGAGTCGATGACTTCGAGGGCTCTTTCCGCCACTAATCTTTTAATGCTATAAAAATTAATTCCTTTAAGTTTTTCTTTTTGAATCGTTTTTCCTAAATATGTTCCATAAACGTGAACGGCTAAATCCGCTACCTTACTATTAATCGGCATGTCGTAATTTTCCATCTTGGCATACACTTCATCGAGAACCATCGAACGATAAATACCCTCTCGTGCTCCCCCCTGAAGCAAGATTCCCATATAACGATTCATTTCTTCATCTGTTGGGTCTTGGCGACGAACTGATTTATAAACATCCCGAATAAACGATTTGTAAAATTTTTCTTCTTCACCACTGGCCAAAGTCACTTTGTCTGCTTTTTTATTATAGACCTCTGTTGAAGTTTGAGCGTCCTTGACCTCTGGGATTACTGGAAGAATAATCGCATCTTCTAATTTTTCACTTGCGGTATTACCTAAAATTTTTAATTCCATTTCAGAACCAAGATATTGACGAATATAAGGTCTTAAACTTTCTAAAAAAGAAGATGATTCAGGAGCTTGGTTGTCGTTAGCTGAAATTGTGTGCAATGAGATTGCTAAAAGAAAAATAATCGTCATTCTCAAGTAAAACATCCCCGTTGATTTTGAATGTTTCAATTTTAAACGCGGTTTGAATTTTCATACAGAGGGAAAATATCACTCATTTTGCTTTAAGAGATCTTTGATTTTCTGAAGTTTTTCAATAGATAAATCTATTACCTTACTAACGGAATCAGGATTTTTCTCCCAATCTTCTTTAATCATCGTTAGAGCTAGGCTTAATGTACTTAAGTGGGAATTTAGGTCATGGGATTCTTTGTCTTTCACATGTCACCCTTTATTCGATAAAAAACACTTGGAGAAATCTTCAGTTCTTCAATTGTTTTCCTGATTTTTCCTAAGTTTTTATCCAAATACTTCTCTAAAATCTCTTTTTCTTTTTTTTCAATAAATTTCACTAATCCATAAGCTTCAATATACGCATCATCATCTATTTCTTTTTCAAGTCCCTGACCTGGAGCGAGTAAATTCAGTGTTTCTCGTACGCATTGAGCATCGATAAGTCGAGATTCTAATAAAAATAATTTATCCAATATCTGGCTTAGCTCTCTAATGTTTCCTGGCCATGAATAGCTTTTTAATATCTCGAGGGCTTCCTCTTCAACAATAATATTTCTTCTATTCTTAACAATATATTCTTCGATGAATTTAGGAATTTCTCGCACTCTTTCTCTAAGTGGTTTCAAGTGAATTCTAAAACCGGAAATTCTATGGAAAAAATCGTCTCGCATTTGACCATTTTTTACTTTTTCTTCTAATGATTCACATGTCGCTGAAACTAGTTTAAACGAAACGTGCTTAGGTTTTTCAGAACCAACAGGATAAAAACATTGCTCTTCAATCGCTTTTAAAAGTTTCTTTTGCATACTAAGTGACATGGTTCCAATTTCATCTAAAAATAAGATCCCACCGTCAGCGACCTCTAATAAACCTAACTTATCTTTAGTTGCTCCTGTAAACGATCCTTTAAGATGGCCAAACAATTCTGACTCTAAAAGTGATTCAGAAAACTCACTACAATTGACATGCACAAAGGGACGCTCAATTTGTTCAAATTGTACTTGTTTCCATAGCTGGAAGAACTCATGCACGGATTTGGTTTTACCCACTCCGGTTTCACCTGTTATCAATAAAGGTTGTGGCGAAATAACTGCCTGATGCATTTGCTGAAGCAATTCTTCTTCATTATTAAAAACTTTTGATGACTTTAATTCTTGAGCAATGAGAATTTGATTAAAAATCTTTTCAGACAATGGTTTTTGTAAAAACTCAATGGCGCCAATTTTAAACGCTTCATGAATAATTGTTTTATCATTACGAGCAGAGAGAATAACTGATTTAATATCTTTTCTTTTGAGGATTTTTAAAATATCTAAACCTTCTAAAGCATACTCTAAATCTAAATCCACAAGACCTAGAAAAATTTTTTTATCATTTATTATTTTTTCGACTTCACTAATTTTTTTTGCACGAACAACTTCATACTTTTTAGGTATTAATCGCGACACTAGCATAAATGTTAAGTCATCATCTTCGATTAAAAGGATAGTCTTATTACTCATAATTTATCTCTAAAAAATAGGTTTTCCTAAACCTATCAAAGCCTTAGATTCGGTACAAGGGACCCTTTAAAAAACCTATAATTAATACTCGACTGCCACTAATAATGAGCAATCGTAATAGTTGATTATTTTAGACAAATTTACTAAGTACCTGAATACCCATAGCTGATAAGGATTTCTAAATTTTTGCTCAAATTTCACGATAATAGAGATATGAAGACGATAAAACTTAATACTTTTAGGCATTCTCTTTTCCTCTTAACCTTTTTGGTGGCTTCGGCATGTATGCCGGATAGTTTGACTAAACTCAAACAAGACCCTCCAAAAAAGGATCCACCTCCAGTGATAAAACCTGGTGTTGTCGTTGGTGACGATGGATCTGAAGTTTTAGTGGAAGAGATTATTCCAACGACTAAATTCTATTATGGATCAGAGGGCAGTACCTATGAAGGTATTTATGTCATCAATGAAGAATTTCCAACTTTAAATCCATTCATTGATGGAACATTAAGTGATGAGACTTTAGGAAAAACATTATTCGTAAGATGTGAAGTTATAACTTCTAATGATGGTTTAAATCGTTTCCCATCAGGAATTACTTTTATAGATGGTGACTCTAAGTATTCTACTAAGAGTTGTGGAATAAATATTAAACCTACCAATACTGCAAGCTATAACAATGTTGCAGGAAAAGCCTATGAGCCAGTTACTTATACTGTTCGTATGACTTTTAGAAATGCTGCTAGCCAACTAGTGACATTAGATAATCAAGTTAAGATGGCCGTTCTTAGACGTCCAACAGCTCTCACTGTATCACAAACTGAAAAATTAGTTTTGGACCTTACTGGGATTAACGACTTTGCTCGTTTTGATTTGAATCCAAAAATTGCTTCTAATAAAAATGCCGTCGCAACAATCCGTTTTAAAGATGCTTCGAATAAAAAATTAATTGTTTCAAGAGATAACAACACTCAAGTGAGCATTAATGACAATATCGATAATGCGAATATTTTTTATAACACTGAAGCGACTATTTCTAATATTTTAAATGTTGTAGTCGTTAATGAAAAACTAGAAACGACTTATGCTTCTTATCCAGCGTCATGTCCAACAGCACCAGGACCTACATCTAAGTTGTATATTAAAAACCCAACTCCAGATGTCCTAGCTTCAAACATGATTACTTATTCAATTAGTCCAGACTTACCGGCGACAGCAAAACTTTGTAACTATTCTGATACTCTAACCATAGACACTGATGCTGTAACACCAGGGAATCAATATGATCCTTGTTATTGCCGTCAACCAGGTGAAGTTGTTGGTTACTTTGATGCTGTTACAAACCAGACGGACTATGTGGTAAGAGCCTTTAATCCAATTGCAACTGAACCAAATTTTACTGAATCTACTTTTAGATTAGTTGTTTCTGAATCCCCAGAAGGATTCAACGTAGCTCAAAGACAATTACTAAGAGTAACAAATAGAGTAGATTTCGAAATGGGTGAAGCCATTTCAGAACAAGTTGTACCTCCTCTAAGTGCTGAAACTGCAGCTAAGGGTCGAGTGCTTGAAGCTTTTTCTTACGACGCTGATGCTGACGGTAATGATGAAGAATATCTCGATGTAGAATTATTAAGAGGTCGTTTTAGAAAAGACTCAAGTATCGATAATGCTCGTTTTTTCTACGCCCAAAATACTATCGTGCTTGATAACCCTTTTGATTACAACGTAGCTCTTAAAGTTAATGATGCAGCTAACTTCTCGACCAATCAATATATAACTGGTTTTTTACACAACTCAAGTCGACTACGTGGAACTTGGACTCAAGGAGGAGGATTTTCTCCAAATGAAGCCTGTACAAGTGCCGGAACTGATATTGGTAAATATTGGGAAGTAAAAGCAGATGGAACATATGCTGGTGTTGCAGTAAAAGTAAAAGATCGCCTTGTATGTAATGGTGAAACCATTATTAGAGAACCATTCAACTCATTTACAAAAGGTGTCTTGAAGTTTGTGAATGAAACTACTGATAAAGTTTATATTGCTTCGTCGTATGAAAACTATAGTGACTACCGCCACCCAAATGTGACGACTCCTTTCGAGCAGTATCAAACAATCTATGAAGGTTTAGGATTAGGTTCCTGGAACCCTTCGATGAGTTATTATTTAGGGGCTTGGGATGCAACGACATTACCAACAGCTGCGACATGTACTGCTAGTAAAATTAGAAATTATTATGTCGTGAGTGTTCCTGGAAACGGATACTCGATTGGTGATCGAATTATGTGTACCACAATTGGTGGAGCATGGACGAAAAAAACTATGTCTGATATTACCGACTCTCCTGACGCTCAGGTAAGCTGTTCGCCTTCTGATAAGTTTTATAAAGTTTCAAAAGCTGTTTCAAGTGGTGGAACAATTGCGACAACAGGTCAACTTGCGGCCCTACCATCTTGTGACGAAACAATCCATGGACAACATAGAAGAATTACAACTGGTATGACTACAACCCTTAACGGCGAAACAAAAACTTTTGCGGTTAATGATTTAGTTATGTGTACATTTGAAAATTACTGGAAACATATTCCAGCAACTCACCCTCTGCATTCGTTTGTTGTTACTCAATCAAGTAACACATTAGCTGTTGGTGATATTGCGTATTGTGACTCTACTGATTTACAGTGGAAAAAAATTGCCAGTGCGTCTTCTCCTTATCAACATACGTACTCAACCGAAGTTCATTCAAAATCTCAAGTTATTAAGATGGCTTCTGCTTATAATACATACTATGGACGTGATTTAACTTCAACAGCGGCTTCTGCTTATATTGTTCATACAAGTAAAACCGATGGTTCAATTAGTGACACGAGTTATTTAAGAGTAAAAGATGTAAAAGGCTTTTTCACCGTTACCGGTGATGCCATTGCTCATAATGAATATCGCAACCAAAACGATGCTTCATATGCAGCGGCGGGTGTTGTTTACCCAACAGATTTCTTAAGCTCTGTGACGGCCATTGATCGCGTTTTTGATGACAACACATTCTACTTAGAGCGCGGAGAATTTACTATTCTTTATCCGACAACCATTCGCGGTGGAGAAGTTATTTATTCCATCTCACCGGCTCTTCCTCAAGGTCTAACGTTTAACGTGAATACCGGAGAAATTTCTGGTACACCAACTATTGCTTCAGCTATTCGCGAGTATACTGTTACTATCCAAAATGCGATTAGTTCTATTACTTATAAGTTTAAGTTAGAAGTTGTAGATTATTTTAAAGTGACTGAAGTAAATCCGAATATTTTTACCGCTTATATGCATAAGACTGGTCAAAATCAACATTTCAGAGAATGTAAAATCAACGCTCGTGATATCAACTCTCCGAACTCTACAGTAGGTGGTGTTAAAGACATCACTCCACTTGATGTTACTTGTAATCTTGAAATAGGTGAAAATGACTTAACTCTTTATGGATTAAAATTTGCCCATTCAGTTGGTGGTGGTGTTTGTAACTTTGTCAGTTACCAACCAATGGCTTACTGGTCATACCGTCCATTTAATACCTCAAATGCTACGACAAACGTTCTTAATAGAATTACAGTCAAAATGGCCGGTGAATGTAATCCAGGTGCCTATACGGTTCCAGGAACAAATATCGATGCTGGTACTTTAATTGGTACTGAAGCACTTCCTTCAAATGAAATTTGTCATGCCGATTACTCCGACATCACTGGTGGATACAATTGTGATGAGGGTGAATATGATGAAATTACAGTTGAATACTTAGATGCTGATGGTTCAGTCACAAACGAAGCCTGTACGACAATCGTTAATAACGTAAAAAGAAAATGTGGCGGTCAAAATGCAAGCTGTATGCGTGGACCAATCCGTGACTTACTTGACGATACGGCCATTGCTGATAAGTCTACTGGTAAATTCTTTACCGCTTCAAATGGTATCGACAACAAAGGTGAACCATACGAAGTAAAAGCGTTAACCAGAGATATTACGAATGCTAACTTTATCCTCGATAACTCATGTACGGTGAACAACTATATTTACCAAAATGGTCGTTGGGGGAAAACATTTGACCCAAGTACAACTGGAGCACTACCTCGTAACTACGGTCGTGCGGCAGCAAACGCAGCTCCAAGAATTTTAAGTTTTCCAGGTGCTTCAGTTGGAGTTGCTCCATCCACAGTTGTTAACGCTGAAGCAACATGTGACTCAGTGGCAGAAATTGGAACTGTCATTTCAGTGGATACAGGGTTAGTTGGTACAAACGATGATGATATTTATCTTTGTGTGACTGATACTACGAATCTTCCAACAGGTGCATTGGGCTTTAAATATATCAATGCTGGAAAACGCTGGGATGTTGTTAACTATATTGGTCCAAATTCTGGATTCTGGTCATGGAACAATAGTGGCTTCAACCAATCTAACCCTTATTATGTTTTCCAATGTGAAGACTCAGCACGAGAAATTAAAGCAAGAATCCGTGTGGCCGTAAGAGATTGGGACTTAGAAATCACTCCAAGAGATATTGGTGGTGGCGTCTATCCGTTAAGATTAATAGATAGAGTTAATCCTCCAAATAATGTTATGGATAACCCAAATACTGGTGAGTTTGGAACAAATTTAAATAACTATTACGACTTAGATGATATTATCAGTGCACCATCTGCAGCATGTGGCCGTAATGATCCTGTTCCACTACTTAACGATTAATTAGACTAATTTTCCAACTAAATCATAATCAAGTACTTCGGTGATCTCGACTTCTACGAGATCACCGATTTTCACATCGCGATCTGATAAGTCATTAATAATAACTTTTCCATCGATATCTGGAGCTTGGCCTTCATGACGACCTTGAATAAGAAGTTCAGTTTCTTCATGTTCGCCTTCAATGAGGACTTTAATTTTTTTACCCAGAAATTCAGAATTCAATTCACGAACGATTTCTTTTTGTGTTTCAAAAAGAATATCAAATCTTTCATCAATGACATCTTGAGGAACTTTTGGTTGTAACTTAAAAGCTGGAGTTCCTTCTTCATCTGAATAACGGAAAATTCCCAGGTGGTTAAATTTAGCTTTTTTGATTCCTTCTAATAACAACTCGAAATCTTCTTCAGTCTCGCCAGGAAAACCAACGATAATAGAAGTTCTTAGTACAATTCCTGGAATTCTTTCACGAAGCTTTGAAATTCTTTCGTGAATTTTTTCACCAGTAATTTTTCTATTCATTCTCTTTAAGACTGCGTCTGAAAAATGCTGAACTGGCATATCAAGATATTTACAAACCTTATCCGATGTTGCCATTTTTTCAATAACTTCATCAGTAAGTTCATCTGGGTAGAAATAAAATAATCTTACCCAATCTACACCTGATACCGTCTCTAGACCTGTTAACAATTGAAATAAATTATTATTCTCATCAAGATCGACTCCGTAATCAGATAAATCTTGAGAAATGAGGTTGAGCTCTCGTACCCCTGTAGAAGCTAAATTCTCAGCTTCTTTTACTAAAGACTCAACCGTGCGCGAACGTAGTTTTCCTCTAAGTTTTGGAATAATACAAAATGTACAATTACGATTACATCCCTCAGAAATTTTTAACCATGCTGTATAAAATGGAGATGTATTTAAACGTGGATCGTATTCTGTATGTATGAATTTTGGAATTTCGACAAATGATTTTTTCTCAAGTGTTCTATCTTCAAAAGCTTTTAAAAGCATTGTGATTTTATTGTATTCTCCAGTTCCGATAATTAAATCAACTTCTGGAAGCTCTTCTTCTAATTGTTGGCTATATCGCTGGGCCATACAACCTGAAACAACAAGGGCCTTACAATTACCAACATCGGGATTTTTAAAATCAGCTAGATCTAAAATTGTTTCAACTGACTCTCTTTTAGATGCATCGATAAATGAACAAGTATTAACAACAATGACCTCGGCTTCATTCGCTTCAGGTGTGACAACAAAACCGTCTAATCCCATATATCCAAGCATAACTTGTGAGTCGACAAGGTTTTTTGAACACCCTAATGAAGTAAAGAAAACCGTCTTTGCATTAAAAAACTTATTTGAATCTGTTTGCATATTCATGTCCCAATGAGAATCATTTTAATTTAGCTCCCTTTAATATGCTAAATCTTTAAAATTAGCAAAACATTGCAGCAAAATATGAAGAAATTACTCATTCCCCCTGTGTACAGCTTAATTTTTTTATGTTTTAAGAACCTTTCTAGCGTTTTTATTGGAAATTTTAAGGGGTTATAAATGTCTGTTCTTGTTCAGATTTTTGCCATATTAGTTCTTTTTTCGAGTTGTGCCCACAAGCCCATTCAATATTTAAAAGCTCCGCAATTAAGTCTTAGTGCTGCCAATTTTCAGGAGCTACCTTTAGAGACTGCTATCATTGTCAAATCCTATATGGATGCAAAAGAAGCAATGGAAAAAGGCGATACGAACAAAGCTTGTTTACTTTTTACTGATCTTTCCAAGCTAGAAAAGCTGTCGGTTAACTTTTTGGCCCTCATACATCGCTTAGAAACCTGTGCTTTTACGCCAAATGAACTCGAGGACATTTGGGATGATGTAAGTGATGATCAACTCATTCCTCAGTGGGCGAAAGAAAAATATCTACAAATTTCTTTAACATTAGCAGAAAAACATAATTTGAGTGAGTACGTTCATCAATTTCTCTTTCAATTAGTCGCCTTCAAAGCGATCCCGGCAGAGAAAGAAGCCTACCTCCTAAAAGCTATTGATGTGGCGAAGTTAGATTCTGATGACGATGCTGTTGATCTGTATACTGACAAATTAAAAACTGTCTCTCCTCGCTTTAACGAAGACATTACTGACCAAAACATCTTTTTAGTGGCAAAGGATTTTGAAAAAGTACGTCAATTCACAAGAGCTCGTGAACTTTATTTAGAAATAATAAATGGTCAATATCCGCTAGATTTAAAAGTAAAAACTTATAATGCTTATCGCACAAGTTTTAAAGTTGAACGCGATTTAAAAACGTTTAATCTTAAAACGGCCGAAATGGTATCGTTTCTTAAATCAGAACTAGATCTAGATCCAGCCAATACAGATAAACAGAACTATTACATTGAAGCAAAAATAAATTTGGCGCGTGCACACTGGACTGCTCATGAAAATGAAATCGCCAAAAGTTTGATAACTGAAGCTTTTAATGAAGCCATTGGTTCTGCTAACTTAAAGGCTCAAGCGAAATGGGTTTATGGCTCAATTCTTCTTGAAGAAAAAGACCTAGAGCAAAGTATTCAATTTTTCTTAGATGCCCTCAAAGAAAAACCCACAGACAATGCCTTAATTGAAAATCTTCAATGGAGTACTGTTTGGTTATCTTATCTATCTAAAAAAGATACTGAAGCTCAAAAATACGCCACTCTCTATATAAAGTTATCCGGTAATCCAAATTTTGTTCAACGTCTACAATACTGGTTAGCAAAATCACTTCAACGTACCAAGAAACAAAATGAAGCTAATGATTTATTTACTACTGTATTAAACAATGATCCATTTAGTTATTATGGCCTCTTAGCAAGTGCTGAACTTAAATTAAAACTAAAACCTCTTGCAACAACGACTCCGGTCCCTGCGACATCGAATGATGATATTTTAGATTGGTTAATTGTACTCAAAGAATTTGAATACGCTCGTAATTATCAAAAGACTATCGATGCTCGTTATAAAACTATTGATGAAAGAAAATTTGCGATGTCTCTTTATTCTCTCACATCTTGGTATGAAGGAGCTATGAGACAAATTTTTAATTTTCCAGCAAAACTTAGACCAGAACTAACAGAACAGTATCACCACCTCATTTATCCTACGGCATTTAATCATGAAGTTTCAAAATACAGCGCTCTAAGAGATCTCCCTCCTTCGTTGGTCTTTGGAATTATTCGTCAGGAATCAGCCTTTAATCCGAATGTACGCTCATGGGCCGATGCCTTTGGTCTTATGCAAATGATTCCAGAAGCGGCGATTAAGCTTTCAGAAAAATATAGCATCCCTTATCAAAGCTATAATGACCTTTATGTTCCAGATACCAACGTCGCCTTTGGAACAGCCCTGGTCTCTGAACTCGCCGATAAATATCAACGTCGATTTATTCCCATGGTAGCTTCGTATAATGCCAGCGAGGATGCTGTTCAAACATGGCTACGAGATCGTTATAATGGGAATTACCTAGAGTTTATTGAACTTGTTCCTTATGAAGAAACGAGAAATTATCTAAAATTGGTTTTCAGAAATATGATGGTCTATGAAAGAGCACTTAAAAAAACTGATCTCAAGGTAGATCTACAATTTTTTGATCATGCCCTTCCTATTACTCAGAAACCTTAGTATTTGGTGGAATAATAAAATCAAAAGTCTTTAAATCTGTTGTGGCACTTTGAATTGATTGAATCTCAAAGTTGCCACTTTCAGCTTCTAAATAATTTAATTTCATCTTTTTTAGTTTCATCAGATTAAAACTATTATCCGAAAACTCAAGTTCTGCTGACTTCATCTTCATTTGTTGAGAAAATTTTGCAGAAAATAATAGTTCTATTTTCGTGCCATTTTTCACCGTTCTAAAGTGATCGTTGTCCGCAAATCCACTTTGTAAAATATCAAAAAAATTGGCCAATAAATTCAGGTTATCTCCCCCTTGATTCACCACCACTTCCCCAGGCTCACCTTCAATAAAAGGAGCGCGGTAATACCAACTTTTTTTCCCGTTACTGACAAAGACAATTTGGTCAGGTTTAGATACTTCTATTCGAATTTTTTTAGGGAATGCATAAACTAAAAAACCATCAGAAGACTTTACATTATTGCTAATTTTACTTTTATATTTCTGCTGAAATTGAATTTTAAATTGTTTAGGAATTTCTGCCGCTTGAAGCGTGAAAGAAACTAGTAATGTAATCGCGAAAAGAATTTTTTTCATTTTTGACATCCATGCCTTGTGAAAAAAAAGGGGGCCGAAGCCCCCTTTGAAAATTAATGTAATTGAACTGATACAGCTTTTGAAACACCTGGCTCTTGCATCGTAACACCGTAAAGTGTGTCGTTTAGCTCCATGGTCTTCTTATTGTGAGTAATTAAGATAAACTGAGAATCTTCCGACATCTCTCTTAATAATTCATTAAAACGACCAACGTTCGCATCATCTAATGGAGCATCAACCTCATCTAGAAGACAGAACGGTGCTGGTTTAACAAGGAAGATAGAGAAAATTAAACTTACGGCCGTCATGGCTTTTTCACCACCTGACATTAAGTTAATATTCTGCATTTTCTTTCCTGGAGGTTGAGCAACAATCTCAATTCCACATTCAGCATCATTTAAATCACCAACCAGTTTCAATTCAGCAGATCCACCACCAAAGATGATTGGGAATACTTTCGAGAATCTGGTATTAACTTCATCATAAGCTGCTTGGAAGCGAATCTTTGATTTTTCATCAATATGTTGAATAGCTTTTTGTAGATCTTCGAGTGATAGACGAAGCTCTTCTTCTTGTACTTTTAAGAAGTCGGCACGATGTTTTTGTCTATCGTAATCTTCAATTGCTTGCCAGTTAATATCTCCAAGACGACTAAATTCGAGACGATAATTTTTTAACTTAGCATCGCACTCTTTTAAGTCTTGACCATATCGACGAACAAATTCGTAACTTTGTTTATCAATTTCCTGTGGACCATTTTCAGTTTCCATCCAGTACATTGAGTTAACGTCTTTTAAGTCTTGGTAGTTTTCTGGTGAAAACTCTAAGAATTTACCGAGAACTTGTCTTAAATCGATTTGATATTTTTCAAAAATATTTCTAACAACTTGTTCTTCTTCGATAAGATACTGTGAATTTTTCACTTCAGCTTCAGTAATCTCTCTTTGATTCTTATTAATTTTAGATGTTAATTCCTTCACTTCGTCTTCACGTTCTTTCATAGAATGAAGTAATTGTCCGAGACTATCTTTTAAGAGATTTAAAACATCTTCTTTATCTGAAAGTTCTTGAGCGACATCGTGATTTGAAGTTTCAAGATTTGAATGTTCTTCAATAATTTGATCAATTTCGGTGTTGTATTGATCAACAAGTTGAGTCGTATTCTCTAATCTCAAATTCATCTTTTCTAGTTGAGCTTCAATGTCTTCGATTTGATTAGTTAAACCTTTAACAGTTGCTTCGTAAGATTTCGCTTCAACTTGTTTTGTTAACAAGAACTCTTTTTCTTCATCATATTGAGATTTTTGAATTTCAACTTGATCTTTAAGTTCTTCGAAACGCTCTAACGAATCAGCTAAATTATTTTGTAGTTCAACTTTTTTCTTATTTAGTTTTTCATCATTTTCAATCAACTCTAAGCGAGATTTTGAAATTTCATTTTTTCTGTTCTTTAAAATATCTAAACGAGCAAACCCTGTCTCAAAGCTTGAAAGCTTTGCATCTAGGGCCGATTTTTTTGAAGCATGATTAGCTTTTGCATCTCCTGCTTTATTTCTCAAATCATCGTGTGCAATACGTTTAGCGTCTAGTTCATCTTTTAGTAATTGAAACTGCTCTTCTTTATTAGCAAATACTGTTTGAAGCTCTGCTAACTTATGAGTCAATTCATCAATTTGATTATTCCTGGCAACGATTCCGCCTAATGAGTCATTGGCCGTATTAACGTCTACGATTGAAACGAGTTTGGCACCGCCAATATTCTGTACTTTAACAGTACCATTTTTAGCTGCGACAGCTTTAAAACGAATATCAGTAGAAAGAGCTTCGGCTGCTTCAATTGTTAATTCATTGGCGATGAAATAGCCTTCAAAAAATGGTGCAAAATAAGACTTATCAGTATCCTTTAGATCTAGTACATCATTTAAAGCAATGAGTTCAGTACCTAGAGAAATATTTAATCGCTCAATTGTTTCTTGGCTAATTTTATCAAATTGAGAAATTTTTAAAAACTCTAAAGATTTCTCGTTAGATTTTAACCAAGCAAATACATCTTTATCATCACCCTTTGTGGCAACGATCGTTTCAGTGAATTCCTTCAATAACATTTGAACAGCTTTGGTGTTTTCTTCAGAACACTGTAGCAACGTTCCTAATAAGCCAAAACTATCGCTATTATCTTTTAAAAACTCTGCAACACCCTCTTGTTTTCCTGCAAGAGACTTGTTGATTTCCACAAGAGAATTTAAACGTGAGTCGGTTTGAATTAAACTCTTAGATAAATCCTTTAGCTCATTTTCATTATTTCTCACTACTGTTGAAAGCTCATCAATTTTCATTTTTAAATCAGCTTCTTCTGTTTTTAATTCACTCGCCAATTTATCCGCAGCGTGCACAGCTTCGCGCTCATCGTTGATCTGAGTCGATACACCTGAATACTGGGCTTCAAGAGCTTCAATTTCTTTTGTTAAATCAGAAAGAGTCGCTGCATATTCTTCTAATCGAGAAGTATTTCTATAAAAGTCTTGATCGATTTTGTTTAAAGCTTCTTTATCTGCATCGATTTGGTCTTTTAAGTCATTGAAGCTTTGATTTTTTAGTTCTAATTCTTCTTTTAAAACTTCAACCTTTTCTTCTAAAGCTGAAAAATCATGTTCTTCCTGACCTTTTTTAATCCAATCATCTAATTGGTCTTTAAGCTCAGAAAGTTTTAAGTTTCTATTTTCTAATTCAAACTCGATTTCCGCTTTTTCTTTTTCACGTGTTTCAATTAATTTTTCTTTTTCAACACGATTCTTTTTTAATGAATTTAAACGTTCTTCACTCGCTGCAAGAACTCGTGAGATGTCGTTATATTCTTTTTGAAGCTCCTCAATTTTTGAAGTCTCTTCATCTTTTCTAAAACGTTCTTCTTCAAGATCAATTTCAAGAGTGTTTTTACGCAAGCTCCATTGTTCAATTTCTTGAGCTTTAAAAATCAAAGTAGAGTTTGATTCTTTGAAGTTCTTCAATAACTCAAATTCTTTGTGTGAGTTTACAATGAGATCGTATCTTTTTACTTTTTCTTTTAATTCTTTAGCGCGTTCAGCTTTTTCCGCTTGGCGCTCGAGAGCTTTTAAGTTTTTTTCAATTTCTTGTTGTAGATCTTTTAAGCGCGCTAAGTTTTGTTCAGTGGCTTCAATCTTTTTAAGAGATTCTTTTTTTCTTACTTTAAATTTTGTGATCCCTGCCACTTCTTCAATCATCACTCGACGTTCATCTGGTTTTTGATTTACTAAACGATGAATTTCACCTTGGGCGATAATAGAATAAGACTTTGCCCCAGCACCTGTATCCATGAAAACTTCTTGAATATCTCTTAAGCGGCACGGGATATCGTTTATGCGATATTCTGTTTCGCCATTGCGATAAAGTTTTCTGGTTAATTGAATTTCAGTCGGTGACGAAACTTGCTGACCAATATGAATATGTTTTCCACCATCGTTTTCTAAAACGAGTGAAACCTCGGCAAAGGCACCTGGAGAATACTTAGCTGAACCTGAGAAAATTACATCTTTCATCGAGGCACCACGCAAGTGCTTCGCAGACTGCTCTCCCATAACCCAAAACAATGCATCTACTACGTTTGATTTACCACAACCATTTGGACCTACAATCCCCGTGATTCCTTCATCAAAATGAATGGTCGTTCTGTCTTTAAAAGATTTAAATCCATGAAGAATGAGTCGTTTTAACTTCACGCGTATGTCCTCTCAAATAAATTCAATTGCCATTTTCCCGCCGATCCTCATTGGGAAAACTCGTGTGTGTATAAGCTCATAAATGTTTCATAGTTAAGACAATTAGTACAATAAAAAGTAGCTTTTTAAGACAATGTAAGAACTGAAATATGTCTTTGATTTCGGAGGGTTGTGAATTAAGTTAGGGTCATTTTAAAAGGGTCAAATCCAGATGAGTCGTGCGCCCTTTTTTTACAGGTATTTGCACTCTCTTTTCTCTATAGCCAGGTAGGGTTATGCGCATTTCAACCAAGCCTTCTTGAGAGTCGACTTGTTTAATAAATCCAGTATGATAGAGACGATATTCACCATTGGAATCCCAACGGCGCACACGTTTATACAACTCTCCCGGCTTTCCAATTTTCGTAGTGGCCAAGAGTGGTTTTAATTTAATTTTTAATTTCTTTTGTTCATTCTCACTTAGTAACTTTCCCTTAAAGCGCAGGCGCAAATCAAAAGCAAAAGAAGTGAAGTCTGTTCTTGGCTCTTTACTTTTTCGCAGCCCAAATAAAGTTTCGACGACGGGAACGAGTGCTGGATGTGGACAATAGGTGTACTTGTAACCAAGGCACTTTTGTGGAAAATAAGCAATGCCATGGACCTTTACGCTTTCTTTGATGATGGCCGTGTGAAATGCACTCACTGGATAAAAATTATCTTCTCTGGTAAAAGCTGTTTCAAAAAAATCTTCTGGATAAATCATTGCTTTATTTTTATGGTCAGCATTTTCAACGTAATAGGAAAAATCTAATTGTGTCGAAGGAAGAGGGACCGCTGTATCGTCTTCAAATTGATTTTTCCCAGTGACAAATGGTCGCAACCATTTCAGAGCTTCTGGCATACCAGCCACATGAACAAAATGAATTTGTTCTTGGAGCTTTGCCATAAGGACTTGGGCATAAGGCTCTAGCAAAAGAGCTCTAAGTTCATCAACGGCGGGACTTGTTACTTGTAAATCATCTAATTGTGTATTTCCAAAAAAGTTCAAAATATCTAGTCCCAACATTCTTGCTAATGCTTTTACTTTTGAGCCAGCAATAGCAATTTTTGATCCCCAAAACGGAGTTCCAAGTGTGACCATCGAAAAATAATTATTTAAATATTCAGGATGATAACGAACGTCTTGCATGGCTGATCGTAGAAGCATTCTAGTAGCAATTAAGCCACCTTGCGAGTGAACCACAAATGAAATTTTATCTTCATTTCTAATCCCTCCATTTGCACGTATTTTCTCATCAACAAAGCTTGATAAAAGCAGCGCAATTTTATTAACATCGATTTGATTATCACCAGTATTATATTTAAATTTTTCAACGACTAATGTTTCATTAATATTTAAATAACTTTTTTGATCTTCTAAAATTTCTTTTAAGCTTCCAAAGTTTTCAGGTTTACCGGCTATACCATGAACTAAAAATATAAAATGTTTGTGCTCACGAGCTGCAAAGCTAGTCTCAAACGTAACAACAAAAATGAATAAGATGAAATAAAGATATTTCAACTTATTTTCCAAGTCCTGCTAAAATTAATACGCCATCTTTCACTCGATCAATATAAGATTTAGAAAGCTTAGGATCTACCGCTAAGCATCCCCAACTTCTTCCCACTTTTTTTCCATTGTCCTCTACATAGTCTGCGGGATGAATCACTATCGCTCTCTCGCGAACTTTTGAGTTACTCGTAGATAAACCATCTAATCTCAAAGAATAGCCAAACTTTCCATAGTAGGACTCAGCTGTTAAATAAAATCCTAGTGATGATTGTTTAGAATCAACTGTGTTTGAAAAATCTGTCGCATATCCATCATTATTTCTGTCTGAATTTTTTCCATGGGTCACTAACATTGGAAAAACTTCTCCGCTACGCATATCGATAACGAACTGACGTTTTTTTGAACTATGCGCTTTAAAATCCACCACAATCAAAGTGTCTTTATTGGGGATTTTATCAAAATTTGTTTCGTAGTATTGAAGAGCTTCTTGTTTTAAATTTAGCGGTATCAAATTTTTTGGATCAACATAGTCATATTTAGATAAATCTAATGACTGTAAGGAGTAATCATTAATTTGATGAGTTGATGTAAGTTCAATCGCAGCCTCACTTGGAGTCAACGCATTTGGATCAAAATCGTGATAACTTTTTTCTGTCAGTTCGTTGGCAAAGACTGTTATTGATAATAAGGCTAAAGGAAGAATGGCCCATGATTTTAATGAAATAATTTTTTGCATTTTTTACATCCTGATAAGTCCGATTAGTAAACTGATCGGATTCTTAACAGAATGGTTTACTGATTTTGCTCTCTATAGAGCATAATCACTCTTAAAAGTTCATTTGAAGTGTCATGTAGGGTCTTTAGATTAATTTTTTCAACTACATGTATACCAATAAGCGCAGCATTTGCTTGCACAATAATTTCATTTGATATCTGATGAAAACGGTTGTGTATTTTGCTTAATTCAACCAAGTGTTCATTGTTAAAATCTCTTGTATCTTCTAGTAACCACCGACCAAGCATACATTGGCTGGAAGCATCGTCTGATGCTTTCAGCGTTCCATCAGGGGAATTGCTATAGGCGATGATTTTTTCCTTAAATTTTAAATGAATCATAACTACATCATCGAAATCCAATCTTGTGTTTAACTTAATCACAAAAGTCGTATTCTTAGTATTTTGCTCGAGATATAATTTTCCTCGGTGCGCTTGAATGATACCGAATGAAATACTAAGCCCCATCCCGGTTCCTTCACCTTGTTTCTTTGTGGTGAAGAAGGGATCCATCATATTCTTAGCAATGTCAGCATCAATACCCATTCCACTATCAATGATTTTAATTTTCACTACTCCATCTGTTTTGATAGCATCAAGCTTAACCCATTTATGGTCGTTATCTTTAATAGCATCAATTGCATTGGAAATAAGATTGACTACGACTTGAACAATTTGAACTTCATTAACAATGATAATTATTTTTTCAAACTGTTTACGATCATAGAGAACAGATATTTCATTATGTTTTATTTTTGCACCAAGAAGATCTAAACTTTCATCTATGATTTTTGATAAATGAACATTGGCCCTTTCTTCTCTATTACTATCACGTGAAAATAATTTTATTCCACGAATGATCTTGTCGATGCGAGCAGCGTTGTTAAGAATTTTTAAAAGTTTATCATTCAACTTTGTTCGATCTAAAGTTTCGTCATGATTTAAATCCGTTAACAATCTTTGAGTTGTACCGGTAATGGCAAATAAGGGATTATTAATTTCATGAGCAATTCCAGAAGTTAACTCTCCAATAGATGCTAACTTTGCACTTTGTAAGGACATCTCTCTGCGTTCTGCGAGCTCTCGTTGTTTTTTTAAAAAAGCTACATACGCAACAAAGCCCAAAATAATACTTAAAAGAATAATTGATGATTCAATGATGATATTTTTAAACCACCACTGTAATATTTCATCTTTTGAGAATGAAACAAAAACGAACATATCAGAGAGGTTCATTTTTTCTACAGTATAAAGTTTTTTAATATTATCTAGTGGTGAAACCAGTTCACTGGTTAAGCGGGTTTCATTTGAAGCAATGAAATTTAAAAACTTATTGGTCAACAGGACTTGTTTGCCAATTAATTTTTCATCATACGGGTGAACAAAATACACTTTGTCACGTCCTCCCATGAGGACAACCTTTCCACTTTTTTCTAAAATTAATTCATGGAATTTTTCTTTTAATTTCTCTAACTCTAGGGTGGCAATAAGTACGCCATTGAACT
>JAKLJM010000269.1 GCA_023151145.1 Bacteriovoracaceae bacterium
AACTCTAATTAAGTTGCTCTGCCATCGAAGTTAGGTAAACTAGGACTATGGAAAAACTAGTTACCGCTAAAAATGGCGAGCAATTTATCATCCGCCCTATTCGTAGTGAAGATCGTGAAGAGATCAGAAAATCTCTCTTGAAACTTTCCTCAAATTCTATTGGACAACGTTTTTTCGCCATGAAAAGTGGCTTCAGCGAAGAAGAATTAAATTTTTTTACCAATGTTGATGATTATCAACATATTGCTTATGTTGCTATTCACTTAAACACAGACACTGATGAACTTGAAGGTGCAGGCGTCATTAGGGCCGTTCGTTCTAAAAAAAATCCCCAACAAGCAGAAATTGCCGTGACCATTATTGATAAATTCCAAGGAATTGGTTTAGGGAAAATTTTACTTTCATTTTTATCTGACCGCGCTGGGGAAAAAGCCATCACCGCATTTACCGGTACTCTCTATCGTACAAACTCCCCTATGATTCGCCTGTTAACGAAATTTAAAAAACTCACAACTTTTGCCAAAGAAAGTCAGATCTTAAGTTTTGAAGCAGAACTCCCCTTTAAGGCATAAAGGCCAAGGCCACAAAACTAACCAACAATAATAGATGAATCACGCCATGAAGAGCGGTGGATTTAGTTCGAGAAAAAGTAAGACAGCTACAAATAAAAGTAAAAATAAGAAAGGCAGAATTTTTTTGATCTAAACCAAGCACTAATTTTTTATCGGCCCAAATGGTATAAGCACTGACTACTGGTATCGTTAATGCAATCGATGCTGCTCCAGAACCCAGGGCCAAATTAAGACTGGTTTGTAGTTGATTTTTTTTAGCTGCATTTACCGCTGCTAAAGTTTCAGGTGCTAAAACTAAAAGGGCGATGACTATTCCTAAAGTTGCTTCCGGTGCGCCAGCGTAAGCGAGAAACAAAGAAATTTTTGGACTCAAAGCTTTTGCTAAACCTATAACGGCAATTAAGTTTATCGTCATTTTTATACAGGCAGCTAAGGTTTCGGCCTTAGTTGGCACATATTGTTCGATCTCAAGTGTTTTAAATTCTTCTTCACTTACTACTTGAAAAAAATGTTTATGGGTCATGGTCTGTGCCCAAATTAAAAATCCATAAGCTATTAACGAAATAAACGAAATAAAAATTAATTGTTTTTCTGAATAATAGGGTCCTTCCATTGAAACAGTGTAATTGGGAATAACTAAAGTTAGAGCAGAAAGAACACAAAGAAGTCCAATGAGTGAACTCGTTCCCTGTGGCTCAAACCCCAATTCTTTATGGCGACTACCGCCTATGATCAAACAGATCCCTAGAATTCCATTGGTCACAATCATAATCGTAGAAAAAACTGTATCACGAGCAATCACGGCTCCTTCATCACTAGGAAGACTTGCCATCATACTCACAATCAATCCTACTTCGATAATGGTTACGGCCAAGGCAAGAATAATCGCCCCCAAAGATGGGCCGGTTCTTTTGGAAATTTCTTCCGCACTGTGAACAGCACTAGAAATGGCATAACCCAACGCAACAGAAGAAGCGATGGTTAAAACAATTCCCATATCGCTGCTTAGCATTGCAAATATTAAAACAATAATGGGAAAGAATGAAATAAGATGCTTTGTGCTAAGCAAATTAAGGTGATCTCGCATAATTTTCCTTTTAAAAAAACTATCATACAAAAAAAATACTGACTTATCGTAAATAGAGATAATGGTGTTTGCCTTAAACTTTTTTTACCATGACAAAATTACAGTAAATCGCTAAAATTCCAATGAAATTAATGTAAATTCTAGAAGGAGTCGTCATGGGACGCAAGTGGAACAATATTAAAGAAAAAAAAGGGGCACAAGATAAACAACGTGGCCTTATTTACACCAAACTTTTACGTGAGATTACAAAAGCCGTTAAAAATGGCGGTGAAGCTGTTGAATCTAATTTCCTTTTAAAAATAGCTTTAGAGAAATGTCGTAAATATAACGTACCAAAAGACAATATTGATCGCGCGATCAAAAAAGGTCTCGGTGGTGATGATGAAGGATATGAAGACATTACTTACGAAGGATACGGACCAAATGGAGTGGCCATCTTTGTTGAAGCTTCCACTAATAACGTGACAAGAACAGCTAGTAACGTTCGTTCTTATTTTAACAAATGCCAAGGGTCACTTGGAACTTCTGGATGTTTGCAATTTGTTTTTGAACATAAAGCAGTTTTTGAAATCGAAGCATCAAAACTAAATGAAGATGACTTCACTCTCCTCATGATCGATGCTGGAGCAGATGATGTTGTTTTAGAAGATGGCTTTTTTACAGTTACAGCTCCTATGGAAAATTTTGGTCCCATTCAAAAAACGTTAGAAGCAAATAAGATTGCTGCCGAAGAAGCAGGCCTAGAGCGTTTACCGACCAACTTCAAAGAAGTTGATGTGGATACCTTTAAAACTTGTATGAAACTTGTGGATATGCTTGAAAATGATGATGACGTGACAAAGGTTTATCATAATATCCAATACGACGATAAATTTGCTGATCTCTAATTAAAATAAAATTTACAAAGACATTACAAAAAGTTTTAGGTTCTATTCAATAAAAAGACAACTCCCCCTCTTAAAGTTAGAGGGGGATTATTTTTCTAACAACACTAACTCTACCGACTCACCACTCATTAATAATTGCTTACGACTAGTCATCAAATATTGATGACCCGCGACCTGAAAATGCACAACCTCTTTTTGATTTATGCATAAATGAGATAAAAAATCTTTCCAAGACTGATTTTTCAACTCAATACTTTGTTTACGAAGAAGATCTTGTGCAATATTTTTAAATAAAATTTTGCATTCAAAAATCTCTTCAGGTCTAAGTCCGACATAGTTCAAATAGGGATTAAACCATTGGGGATTTTGTCTTTTTACAAAAAGATCCAACACCCCTTCAACTCTTAGGTTCTTTTTCGTTTGAAGAAAATGAGTTAATTCTTTTGGAATAAGATAATCTTGCAAATGCACTTCATTTTTATGTCCAAAATCAAATAGCCAATAATAATATTTCTGATAAGGTGATTGCTTAAATTTTTCTCGAATAAGTGCTTCAATCACATTCAAAACAATTTTATCAAATTCTGTTCGACGATTACGAAGACTTATTCTTTTTGACTCATGATAAAAAAAATCAATCGCCATAAAAAATTCTTTTTCCATAACATGTTCATCAAGAGCATTCATCAAGCTCATGAGAAGAGAGTCCATTTTATTATCGGCACTCTCTTCTAACGTCATCCAATCTTGTTTTTTAGGTAAATGAAGATGCTGGAGATTCATCATCGGCTATAAAGCTTCTGTGAGAGTTAGATTTAAATCCTTTACTCCGAGTTCAACCACTTTACGTTTTTCGTCTTGCCCTCTGAAGCCACCTTTCTTGATAAGTGGGTCACCTGATGGAACATAGAGTGCAGTCACTTCAACCGGGCCAACAAAAGGCTGTTCTTTAAAAATTAAATTTTTAGCAGTTATAACAAATGCTTGTGGAAATCTGGGATTTTCGAATCTAAAAACCGCCAATGGTGGACCTGCTTGAACACCTGGTTTTCTTGCATAGACAAAAAGAACTCCTTTTGCCTCTGGAACTTTTCCTTTAAGCTTTTCGCCTACTAAAACAGTTCCACCAACTTTGGGATCGGTAAAGGCCATGGAAAAAGCTGACCAAAATAAAATAGTCATCGAAATAAACTGTTTTAACCTTAATTTAAATTTAAAAATAGAACTATCTCCAAGCTTTCTCATAAACTCTCCAGTACATTTTAAAAATTGATGTTACTATGTTTACATGACTTTAAAAAAACTGACTAATCAAAAAGTAATGATCATGGGTTTAGGGTGGCTCGGGCTCCCCTTGGCACTTAAACTTCAGCAGATAGGGATATCTCCTATCGGCACAACCACACACATCGACAAGAAAAAGAGAATTGAGGAAGCCTATCATATTCCCACTCACCTTTTTGAACTTCCCCTTAAAGGTTTTGAGGATTTAAAGTCTCAATG
>JAKLJM010000270.1 GCA_023151145.1 Bacteriovoracaceae bacterium
AGCTGCTGAATGATCCGTTAGTGCATTTAGTAAGAAATGCCATGGATCATGGGGTTGAGAAAAGAGAAGTTCGTAAACAAAAAAGTAAACCTGAAGTCGCTAACGTTACTGTATCTGCAAAGCAAATGGGTGGAAATGTTATTATTGACATTATTGATGACGGTGGTGGAATTAGTCGTGATAGAGTCTTAGCTAAAGCTTTTGAGAAAAGACTTATACCAGAAAATATCAATCCAGATAATTTAAGTGATGAAGAAGTTTTTAAGTTTATTTTTGCTCCTGGGTTTTCAACGGCAGAAAAGATCAGTGATTTATCTGGGCGAGGTGTGGGGCTTGATGTTGTTAGATCCAATATTGAAAAAGTAAATGGTAAAATCAATATTATGTCGAAGGCTGGGCAAGGAAGTACTTTTAGATTAACCATTCCATTAAGTACAGCTATAACTGATGGAATTGTCGTGATGATGAATAAGCAAAGATATATCATGCCGATTTATGCAATTAAAGAAATTATAAAATTAAATAAAAACCAATTTACAGATGTACCTGGACAAGGCTACGTTGCTAAGGTCAGAGATACTCTTCTATCCGTAGCAAACTTGTCTAGTTTATTTGAGCAGTTGAATGACTTTATGAATACCTCAGATATCGATTTTGGTGCAGACAAGTTAGAGCAAAAACGAAGAAGTGATGAAGTGATGTTAGTTATTGTCGAGTCTACATCAAAAAGTTTTGCTATTCCAGTTGATGATGTTCTGGGACAAGCACAAGTTGTGGTTAAAAGCTTGAGCATTGGCGCTAATGTGCCTGAAGTTTCTGGGGCCGCAATTCTTGGTGATGGAAAAACGGTTTTGATTTTAGATCCTAATGCTATTGTCAAAGATATGATGAATGAGGTGGCAGCTTGAATACAGCCAGAAAGCTGTCCCAAGATGAAATTGAATTAAGCAAAGAAACATATGCTTTGTTTGCTGGACTTATGTATCAACTAGCTGGTGTTAACTTGCCGCTTAATTCAAAAAATGAAGCTTTGATTAAGAATCGGTTGATCCGAGTACTGCGCGCTTACCAATTTGAAAGTTATGAAGAGTATTGGAAGTATCTAAAGAATGGCTCAGATTCAGTTAAACAAGAATTTATTTCTGCGTTGACCACGAATATGACATCTTTCTTCAGAGAGAATAGTCATTTTGAATGGTTAAGAAAATATCTCAAGGCGCATTTTGAAAAATTATACTCTTTACGAATTTGGTGTTCAGCTTCAAGCACAGGACAAGAACCTTATACAATAGCTATTTGTGTATATGAAACTTTGACAGAAAGTCAAAGAGCTCATGTTAAAATTTTAGCTTCTGATATAGATCTAGAAGTTCTAAAGAAAGCATCACTTGGTTATTATACAGAAAATGAGATTACTGGGCTTACAAAAGAGCAAATACTAAAATTTTTTGATCGTCTTAATCAGCAAGGAGAACCTCTTTATAGAGTCAAAGATTTCCTCAGAAATATGGTTCAGTTTTCTCAGTTTAACTTGATGTCTGAAAAGTATGAGTTTAAGAGACCTTTTGACATTGTCTTTTGTAGAAATGTTTTAATTTATTTTGATGAAAAAACAGTAAAAGAGGTAATTGAAAAATTATCTCAGTCGTTGAACAAAGATGGCTTTTTGTTATTAGGACACTCTGAAAGTGGAAATATTAAAAATGAAAATCTAAAGGCATTATCAAAGGCCATTTACCAAAGAAAGGAATCACATGAAAAAAATTAGAGTTCTAATTGTTGATGACTCTGCTGTGATTCGAAAATTTTTAGAAAAAATACTTTCTACTGATCCTGAAATAGAGGTCGTAGGTTCTGCTGTTGATCCTTATCAGGCCAGAGAAAAACTGGTTGAGTTAAAACCAGATGTAATGACTTTAGATGTTGAAATGCCAAAAATGGATGGGATTACTTTTTTAAGTAAAGTGATGCGCCATTTTCCAATAAGAACTATAGTTTTTAGCTCTTTAACGTCTCAAGGTTCAGAGTCATATCTTCAGGCTATGGCGGCAGGGGCTATCGAAGTATTAGAAAAACCAGCTATTGATGTTAATCAAAAATTAGAATTGATAGCTGGAAAAATAACTCAGACAGTAAAAATGGTTTCTAAAGCCAAATTGCAACCTATAGTTGATTTACCAACATTAGTAGAGAAAAAAGCGATCACGCCTTCAGCATCGCAGTCGATGGCTAAAACTACGCATCAGTTAATAGCAGTAGCTTCTTCAACTGGAGGCACGGAAGCATTAAAAGTTTTTTTAAAGAATATGCCAGCTGACATTCCAGGAACTGTGATTGTGCAGCATATGCCGCCAGGATTTACTAAATCTTTTTCAGAGCATTTAAATAAAATGTTTCCATTTGAGGTTAAAGAGGCCGAAAGTGGTGATGCTATTTTTCCAGGAAGAGTATTAATTGCTCCTGGAAATTTTCATATGGAAGTACGTCGAAGTGGAGCTAAATATTCAGTAGTTCTTCATCAAGAGGTTCCGCTCCACAGTGTCAGACCCGCAGCAGATTACTTGTTAAAGTCTGTTGCAAAGTATGTTGGTGGAAATGCAATTGGTGTGGTATTAACAGGAATGGGCAAAGACGGTGCTGAAGGACTGTTAGAAATGAAAAAAGCAGGATCTGTGAACTTCGCTCAAGATGAAAAAACTTGTGTAGTTTATGGCATGCCTCAAGCGGCTGTTAATTTGGGAGCTATTGATAAGATTCTTCCACTAGATCGTATGGGTAACGAAGTACTTGAAAGCCTAAAGAAGAAAGCAGTCGCTTAGAGTATTCAAATTGATTTTATCAGTAACTCTTTCCATTTAAAATAATCAGAGTAGGTAATGAGATTTTCAATACGACAAAATTCATTAGCTAATTTTAAATGGGGATGGCTTAGAAAGGCATTTTTTCTTCGCTCTCCTTTTCTTTTAAAAGTGTCTATTTTTGTTAAAGAACTCATAAACTCTAACACCTTAAAAAAATAAATACTTTCTTGTTTAAAAACTCCAAGCTCATCTTTAATAAAATGATTGAGTTTAGGATTTTCTTCTAATTGCTGGGCTTCTAGTAGCGAAAACTCAGGATGTGATTTAATATAGGAAAAAATCATTAGAGCTAAATGGTCCACTGGCTCTGTTTTAAAATATAAAGCTTCTTTGGATAAATGCAAATAATAGCTAAAAAGCTCCATGGAATTTGGAAGTAAAAAGAGTTCCTGTAGTGAGGGTAATAAATACTGTAAGATACCAAGATCAAACATTTCTATAAAAGCTAAATCAGGATTTTTAAGTTTTAAAATTTTTAAATATTCTTCTCGTTTTCTAGGTAAAATGGCATTATTCAAGCTTTCGCCGTGGGAAGTAATAGCTTTTCTAAAATCAATATCTAAAGAGAAACTTAATTTATGAGCAAGACGAATGCCTCGCAAAATTCTAATTGGGTCTTCAATGATTCTTTGTGTGGGTTCACCGATAAATCTAACCACTCTGTGAGATAAATCAGGAATTCCCTCGCAATAATCTAAAAGCTCATTATTAATGGGGTCAAAAAAGAGAGAGTTGATTGTGAAGTCGCGTCTTTTTGCATCCTCTTCCTGATTTCCATAGAAGTTGTCCCCAGAAACATTTTCCGATTCCGCATCTACAGTTTCGTCTTCGGGGCCTTTATTTCGACGAAAGGTAGAGATCTCATACTGCTGAGTGCCTCGACGAACTAGCACTAATTTGAATCTTCTTCCAATAAGAAAAGAATGGGGAATAAGACGTTTCACTTCTTCAGGCTTTGCCGAGGTGGCAATATCAAAGTCCTTTGGTTCTTCGTCGACAAGAATATCACGCACGCAACCACCAACTAGATAGGCTAAATAGCCCTTACTTTGAAGAGCTCCTACCAGCTGCATGGCTTTAGGATCAATGAGATGTAACTTAAGCTTTGAGCGCATGTCCCTAAGTTAATAGAAATAATTGCTTTTTTCAATCCAAAGTCTTAATGTCGAT
>JAKLJM010000271.1 GCA_023151145.1 Bacteriovoracaceae bacterium
TTTGATCTATTTGGTATTTTTAACTTTGGATCAAATGTTGGAATGAATTTAAGTCATACCACTTCAAACAGCGAAGGTCATGGAACGGATGTAAGAGTTCAAGCTTCTCAAAATTTAACGGTACAAGAAAGCCAATTCTTAATCTCTATTAATCAATATGATGAATGTTTAGCCGTGAGTTTAAATCCAAATCTTTTCTCAGGTGTGAATGCTAGTTACAAGAACATTTGGCTTCCAGGAACAACAACAAATGAAGCAACTAAAATAACAACTAAAGGTCTCTTTATTTGTAAAGGCCTAAAGAACACGGCTCCAATTCAGCGAACAGAAAAATACTATTTCATCTCACAAGAAAGTCGTTTAGATGGTGGTATTCAAGACTACTACTCACTTGATAACAACCAACTCTTTATGAGCTTCAGAGGTCAAAAAGACTTTACGAATTTTGTAAATTATATCCAAGGATCACTTCAAACTCCTGGAACTGATGTGACGAAAAACTTTGAACAGATTCAGAAAAATGTCGCCCAAGGTTTTAGAAATCTTCCTACTTGGCCAAGTATCTATTCTGAAATTTAAATAAAAAAAAGCCCCATTTTAAAATGGGGCTAATTTATTAACAACCAGTCACTTTTTTATGAATATTTGAGAGATTAAAAGCACCTTTGTGCCAGTCCATATTATACCATTTTAGATTAGCTTGTAGCTTTTCCATAAATGGCATTCTTGATTCCACAATACTTGTTGGCTTCACACCTTTCGAGGCAAATGCAAATGTCCAAAAAACTCCAGGATAAATAAGCATTGGACCAGTAAATGAAGCAACAACCGGATAAACTTCGCGAAGATTATCATAAAATTTCTTAATTCCCCATTCGTCATAAAACGGGTTTTCAGTTTGTGCCATCATAATTCCATTTTCAGTTAATGCTTCAGAAACGAATGTATAGAATTCTTTGGTAAATAATCCTGCTGCAAAATCTTCTGGATCTGTTGAATCAATTATTATGATGTCAAAAAAGTTTTTAAAAGATTTGATATACTCTACACCATCTTGTGGACGAACATTGACTCTTTTATCACTAAGACCGGACGTACAGTCAGGAAAGTATTGTTTAGAAACTTCAATAACACGCTCATCGATTTCTACTAAATCAATTCTTTCAAGGTTTGGGTGCTTAACGAATTCACGAACAATTCCTCCGTCACCACCGCCAATAATGAGGACATTTTTTGGATTGGGATGAACCATGGTTGGAATATGGCCCATTACCTCATGGTAAACAAATTCGTCTTTTTCTGAGACCATCGTTTTCCCGTCTAACAAAAGCAAGCGTCCAACTCCATGAGTCTCTAAAACCTCGATTTTTTGATACTCAGAGCGCTCCGTATGAAGTACTTCTTTCACTCTGAAGCTTGTAGCGACATCTTGGTGAAAATACTTCTCTGTAAACCAATTTTGATCAATCATAACGAACCCTTTTATAAGAAAATATTAAGAAAAAAATTGTCACTTCGTTCCAAATATGTCATTACTCACCTAATTTTTTAATTTTAGCAAATGTTTTTTTTAATTTTGGCTTATCAAGAAATGATAGGAGTGGAAATGTTTGAATCGAAATTTAATACAACTCAAAAGATTAAGCTTTCAGGTTTTAATAACTTGACGAAGATCTTGAGCTTTAACCTTTATGATTTTTGTATTGCTCTTTCTCCCGAAGAAAAGATTCAATACGTTAACTATATTAATACTAAATATAGTGCCCCTAGAATTGCGGAAATCGCTCGTAATATCTGTGCTATTATTGAAGCTAATATTTTAGCAGAATCTATGCAAGATTATGATCCAGTTGGTGCATCTACCATGACATTAATGTCAGACATAAAAGGTGGCGGAGAGCCTCTTCCCGCACCTACAGTAAAAATGCACTTAGATAAATCTCATATCACATCGCATACTTACCCAGATGCTTCTGATCCAGATGGAATTTGTACATTTCGAGTTGATATCGATATCGCGACTTGTGGTGAAATCATTCCTCTAAATGCCATCAATTATCTTTTCGAAGCATTTGAATGTGACATTGTTTATATCGACTATGTCGTTCGTGGATATACTCGTCTTGAAAACGGTAAAAAAATCTACAATGACCATCATTTTAATTCAATTCGTGACTTCATTAAGCCTGATACTCTGGCGCAATTTTCTCACGCATCTGATATCAATATGCCTCAAGACAATATCTGGCAAACTAAACTCATGATTAAAGAGCAGGGACCAGATAATTATATCTTAAATCCAGAAGACAAAAATCATCCATTAATTAACGAAAAAATGGAACTTTTAAGAAAAGAAATGATTGAAGTCTATCACATGATCCACTAGGTCGCTGAAAAGTGAGTGACTCACTCTGGGGAAACACCTCTACTGAATTTTTTTACGAGCTCACTCCTGAGCTCGTTTTACATTCTATGGACCAACTTGGTTTTAAAACTAATGGTCGCCTGATGACTTTAAATTCGATGGAAAATCGAGTTTATGACTTAGAAATTGATAATCACGAAGAGTACGAAATACCCAACACCTTTATTGTGACAAAATTTTATCGTCCAGGAAGATGGAGTGTTGACCAAATAACTGATGAGCACCAATTTCTTTTCGACTTACAAGAAGCAGACATTCCCGTTATTGCTCCACTTCGAATTAATGGTAAGAGTGTTTTTTCTGACCCAAAAACGAATCTACACTTTTGTGTTTTCCCCAAAATGGGAGGACGTGCACCTGATGAGTTAACGCTAGTTGATGCCAATCGTTTAGGAAGTTTATTGGCACGAGTGCATAATATTGGTGCCACCAAAACGGCTGAACATCGTTTAACTTTTACGGCAGAAAATTTTATTAAAAAAAATGCTCAAATGATTTTGGCCGAGAACATCATGCCACTTCATTTAGAAAAAAAATATCAGGCACTCACTGAAGAATTATTTCCCATCATCAATGAATCCATAAAGGACTTACCTCTTTTTAGAATTCATGGCGACTGTCATATGGGAAATATCATTCAACGACATGATACTTTTACGATGCTTGATTTTGATGATTTTGTAACAGGCCCAGCCATTCAAGATCTGTGGCTTTTGGCACCGAGAAATGATCAAGAAGGATTACAGATTCGTGAGCAATTGCTAGAGGGATATTTTCAGTTTAGAGACATCAATCCAAGTGATTTTAATTTACTTGAGTGCATGCGAACAATGCGCTTAATTCACTATCAAGCTTGGCTCACCAAAAGAAGAAATGACCCAACTTTTCAGCATCATTTCGGAGACATAGAAGCAGAAAGTCGCTGGGAACGTCATCTCCATGATCTTCAGGAACAACGAGAACTCTTAACGCAATCTAAAAAGACAGACTATTTTGACTATTAAAGGTTGCCAACCACATTTGAATTAGTTTTAATAAATCTATAAATTCATTGGGTGCGATTCTAATCGCAGGTCTCCAGAAAAGTCGGGCCACTTTTCAGCGTAATCAAAACTTGATTTAAATTATTTTGTTTGTTTGAAAAAGCTAAATGCTTTTTCACTCTCCTTGTTAAGCGCTACAACTTTATGTTGTAGCGCTTTTTTTTTATAAATCAATATGCTGGCGATTTGAGCGCTCTAGTGGTGACAGAATCAAATACAGAGCTTTAAAAGACTTTATTGAGCTGTGTTCTGAGTCTTTAATTCACTCTCGATCATTATTTGTAGATCTTGAAAGCTTAAAGAGTCTAATTTTTTTCCATTTACAAATATTGTTGGAGTTCCTCTCACACCCAATGATTGCGCATCGGCCATATCAAGTCCCATCATATCGCGAATTTCAGTAGAATCCATTAGCGTTTTAATTTGATCAGGAGCTAAACCTAAGCTTTGAGCATATTTCATAAATAAATCTAACGGTGGAAATTGTTTATGTCCCCACTCATCTTGTTTTTCAAAAAGTAGATCAAACATTTCCCAAAACTTCCCC
>JAKLJM010000272.1:0-2744 GCA_023151145.1 Bacteriovoracaceae bacterium
ATATTTTGAAGCTTCTGGGAAAATTGGGAATGCGATTCTTAAAAATCCGTATGTCCCCATCTTTAATAGTACCCCTGCAAGGATAACTGAAATTGCAGTTGGCGCTTGAACGTGTGCATGCGGAAGCCAAGTATGGAAAGGGAAAACTGGAACCTTGATGGCAAACCCGATGAACAAGAAAATGAAGAATAATTTTGAAAACGAGAAAGTATTTCCAAACATGCTTACAGATAATTCTCCAAACTTACCACCTTGAAGGGCCAAGATGTTGAATGAATCTGTACCTGCTCCAGATGCGAAGTATAGAGCTACCATACCAACAAGCATTAGGATTGATCCAAAGAATGTATAAAGGAAAAACTTAACGGCTGCGTATTCTTTGTTTTCTCCACCCCAAATACCGATGAGAAAGAACATTGGAATAAGCATTACTTCCCAGTAAACGTAGAATAGGAAGAAATCCATCGCTAAGAAAACTCCGAATACTGTACTTTGTAAAAGTAGAAGTAGGGCGAAGTATCCTTTGATGTATTTATAGATTTGCGTCCATGAGCTTAAAATACATAGAACAAATAATGCTCCAGTTAAAAGCAACATCGGAAGCGAAATCCCATCCACGGCCAACGAATAAAAGATGTTGAACTGTGGAATCCAAGCTGCCTTAATATTGAAGGCTTCTTGCATACCCGCTTGAGTTAAATCAAATTTCATATAAAGCACTAAGGTAAGCGCAAATGAAATGATCGTGTTAATAAGCGCCCAAATCTTAATTCCCGTTTCGTTCTTTTTTGGAAAAAGAAGTACTCCAATCGCTCCGATAATAGGCATCCATAAAATCCAGTTTAACAAATTTGAACCGTGCACCGGCCGTCTCCCTTCTTAAAGTGAATATCTAAAAACTATACTGTTAAAGTCCATACATATGAGGCAAGAACAACAATCAAAATAATAAAGTACATTTGCACTTTTCCTGACTGTACCGTTCTTAACACAACGTTCATCAATCGTACACTTGCCCCAGTTCCGTCTACCATTCCTGAGTCAACAACGTTGTCATCAAACCAACGTGCCATTTTATAAGCTACGCGGTTAACTTTTTCCCAACCATCGACCACAAAGCGGTCATATACGCCCATATCGAGCCAAGATAAAAAGTTGTTGAATGGCAACATAGCACCTTGGATTAATTTGTTAATATACAGGTCGTCAAAATAATATTTGTTATGAAGTGCTTTTGTCCATCCACTAAAAGTTTCAGTCCAACGAGCTGGGTTCATTGATTTTGTAATGTACATTAGATACGCGATAAAAATACCTAAGAATGCAATAACGACAGACATTGCAGCACCAATTTTGTGAGCTACGTGAACGTGGTGTGCTTCTTCTTCTGGCAATCCATAGTTAGGATCGTAGGCAGCTTTAACCCAACCATCTTTTACGCGTGTATCTTCAAAACCAAATTCTTCTTTTTTATAATCTTTAAAGTGAGCTAAGTTTTTAGCTTCTGGTTTTTGAATCAACGTTTGGAACCACTCATATTTTTCACCAAATAATTTCACTTCGCCTTGGCCAGTGAATGATCCAGAGTAAAAAATACCAAGTGTAAATACCGCTAAGATTAATAGAGGTACGTTTGAGTTCCAACTAATATGTTCTTCGTGTGCGTGATCGTAGATGTGATGATCGCGTGGCTCGCCAAAGAAAGTTAAAAACAACATTCTAAACATATAGAACGCTGTTAAAAGAGCTCCACCAAATCCTAAGATCGCAACTGGAATATAAACTGGTGAATGCATGGCCATATAAAGAGCGTCACCTAGAATTCTATCTTTAGAGACGAATCCAGAGAAAAACGGAACTCCGGCAATGGCGAAACAACATAATAACATCGCAAAGAAAGTGTATGGAAGCTTCTTACGAAGACCACCCATCTTTGGCATTTGTTGTTCGTGAATTGAGTGAATCACTGATCCCGCAGATAAGAACAAACATGCTTTAAAAACAGCGTGAGTAATTAAGTGCATGAATGAAGCATTATAATTTCCAACACCAATTCCGATTACCATGTAACCTAATTGTGAAATTGTTGAAAAAGCGAGTACCGCTTTAATGTCTGTTTGAACAAGTGCGATTGTTGCTGCACCAAAAGCCGTGATGGCTCCGATGTAAGCAATCAATGTTGTTAAGTGACCAATTTCCATTAAGGGATACATTCTTAATGATAAATAAACACCTGCCGCAACCATCGTTGCTGCGTGAATGAGTGCTGAACACGGAGTTGGTCCCCACATAGCATCTGGTAACCATACTTGAAGTGGAAACTGAGCAGACTTACCAACAGTTCCTAAGAAAATCGAGAATCCAGCAAGTGTGGCAAGTGGAATTCCGATGGCGTATAGGTTGTTAAATTTTCCGTCACCGATTGCATTGTAAATATCAACAAATGATACTGATCCGACAACTGACCAGATCGCACAAATACCTAACAAGAAGAAAACATCTCCCACTCTTGTGGTCATGAATGCTTTCATTGATGCATTTCCAGCACCTTCTTTCTCGTAATAAAAACCAATTAAAGAATATGAACAGAAACCCATTAACTCCCAGAAAATAAATACTGAAAGAAGGTTATCTGAAACTACTAAACCAAGCATGGCCGATGTAAAGAGCGAAAGATAAACAAAGAATCTTCCAAATCTTGGATCATCGTGCATATACCAAGTTGAAAACACGTGAATCAAAGT
>JAKLJM010000272.1:2795-6804 GCA_023151145.1 Bacteriovoracaceae bacterium
CTGCTCCCGTTACCATTAGAAGCATCACAGCTCCCATGTTATCGAGATAAATACCCATATCTACTTTAAATATTTGTTCTCCAAATGAGATATCAAACCAATTGAATACTTTATGGATATGATAATCTTTAGAGTAAACACTTAAAAAATCTTGAAAAATTCTTAAAGCAAATAAGAATGATCCAAAAATTGAAAGAGTACTTAATGCAACTGCAGCTTTTGTGAATCTCTTAACGATAAAAACGTTAATCACAAACGCAAAAAACGGCAGAAGAACAATTGGTGCGATAGTGGAAATTGTGTAATCCATATTATGTTCCTGATCCCCTAATTAGTTCTGTAATTGAGCAGCGTCGTCAACGTGCACACTTTCTCTAAGTTGGAAAAATCTAATGACAATCCCAAGCCCTACAGCTGCTTCACAGGCAGCAATAACTATAATAAATAAACTCATGATGTGACCATCAATGTTGTTATTTACAAATTTTGTATAAGCTACAAAGTTAAGCGCAGCTGAGTTTAAAATAAGTTCAATTCCTAAAAGGATAGCGATGATGTTTTTTCTCGCAATCATTACGGCTACGCCGCAAATAAAAAGCGCGAAAGAGATCGCTAAATATGATCCTAAACTAATCATTTTTTTCTCTCCTTGGACGTGAAATAACTGCTGCTCCGATTAGGGCACCTAATAGAAGTACAGATGAGATTTCAAAAGCCAAAATATGGTCTGTTGCTAAAACAACACCAATTCTCTCTACTGTTGGAAGATTTGCCGTCATTGGAGTTGCATCGTAATGCTTAATGAATTGAGCTAAAATTTTTAAAACAATTAAAGCTGCTACGAATGATGCAAAACCTGCTGCAAAAAGGGTCTTTTTATTTCCCATTGCTGGAATTTTTTCAAGGCCGAATCTGTTGATCTTTTCAGATGATCCACCTGTTAACATCACAGAAAAGAGCATAAGAATAACAACACCACCGGCATAAACAACCATTTGTGTTGCAGCCAAGAAATCTGCACCAATTACGGCATATAATCCCGCCACACCAAAAAAGCTTGCCAGTAAATAGATACAAGCATGCATTAAATTTTTAGACCAAAGTACGGCAAATGCTCCACCAACAGTAAGCGCAGCCGATAATAAAAAGAGTGTATTCGCAAACACGGTTAACCTCTATTAATGTCCACCGGCAGAGCCAGTAGAGTGGAAAATTAAAGTAAATAATGAAGCACCATCAAATAACCACATCCAAACAGCAATTCCCACTAAGTTGAAAAGTGCAATTGGAGTTAAGTATTTCCAACAAAGCGTCATAAGTTGGTCTACACGAAGACGTGGAAGTGACCAACGAACCCAGATTACAACATAATATAGAGCAAGAGTTTTGGTCATAAATGAACCAATCTCTAAAAAGTTCCCGATATTTTTTGCGATCATTGCATCCATACCAATTTTATCGATAAAGATTTGTCCTGATCCTAATTCAAAAGGAACTTTATATCCACCAAGGAAAAGTGCTACAGCCACTGCACAAACAACAAAAACTTCAATGTATTCTGCAAGAGCAAAAAATGCGAATCTCATTCCGGTATATTCTGTATGGTATCCAGATACTAGCTCTGATTCTGCTTCAGGTAGATCGAATGGCGCTCTGTTTGTTTCAGCAAGAGCTGCAATGAAGTAAACAAAGAAGCCAATGAAGGCGAATGGGTTATGAAACAAGTTCCACTCGTGTGGCATTCCACCTTGTGAACTAATTAAAGTTCCCATGCTCATCCCACCAGCTAAAAGAACGATTGCTAAGATCGATAATGTAACAGGGATTTCGTAAGAAATAATTTGAGAAGCACCTCTCATACCACCAAGCATCGCCCACTTAGAGTTTGAAGCATATCCACCTAAGAAGATACCAACACCAACTAATGAAGCCATACCAACGAGATAAAAGATACCAACGTTAAGGTCTGATAAGATAAATCCACTTGAGTAAGGAATAACTGCAAGTGTTGCAAAAACTCCAACCAAACAAAGAAGAGGAGCAATCAAAAAGATAAAACTGTCTGCTGCTTTTGGCGTGATGTCTTCTTTCATGATCATCTTCACACCATCGGCCAAGAATTGTAATAATCCGTAAGGTCCTACACGATTTGGTCCATGTCTCATTTGAAGATCGGCCGAAATTTTTCTTTCAGCGTATGTTCCAAGACCACCAATCGTTGCCATTGCACCAACGATAATCGTGGCAACAGCTCCAAAAAGTAAAAAGCTAACAAACGATGTAGCATCAAAACCGAATAGATCAGTAAAGAACACTACTACTGCTTGAAACTCTTTTGATTGTGCAAAATAAGAAGCTACAGTTGAGTTCATTATTATTTATCCTTTAACTTTGTAGATGTGTTGAAGCTTTTTACCCAATCAAGATCACCTTTTTTCCAGCAATAAACTAGACCGGCCAAAAGAATTGAAATGAATAAAAGCACAGAAACTAAAAGCGTTCCACCAGCACCAACTTGATTAAATTGTTTAAATACAGCTGCTACTGGAAACATTAGTGCACTTTCAACATCAAAGATGATAAAGATAAGAGCAATAACGTAAAATCTAACGTTGAAATTGGCCCATGCTGTACCAACAGGTTCTTCACCACACTCATAAGCTGATTCTTTCAACTTATTTGGATTGCTTGGTCGCAAGAGTTTACCAATTAATAGAGAACCTAAACCAATAGCTAATGCCAGAATAATAAGGATTACTATTGGCATGTAGACGTCTAGATTATAAGTCGACATCTTCGAACTCCGATTCTAATAGATAATGTTTTTAGTTATGATAGATTACATGAAATGCAAGGTCTTGGAAACTGTTTGTTATAAAGGTTGAATGTATGTCTCTCTTCATCTCTGCAATGCAAAAAATTAACGCTTGGCAAAGCAATAATCCGCATAGTTTTGATCTTACCGGATTAAACGCTTCGCATTGGACATATTTTTATTACGATTTGCTAAAAAATCAGAAAAATTCTTTATTTGATCGTCCACATGTGATGATTTTCGATGATTTTGATTTAGCAGAAGAAGCTTATCAAAATTTTCTTAGCGTCAATAATCAACTTCCAATTCTTCTTTACCCTGGCCGAGAACTTTCTCCTTATTCTGGAGTCATCGCATCAGAGGTTCAGTTTCTTGAAAGATTAAAAACGTTGGCCGCGTTAAATCATAATCCTAAACAATTTCTTATTATCACAACATTGGAAGCACTTGCGTTGAAAACTGTTCCGCAAAGTTTTTTTCAAAATAGTTTCAATATAAAGATAGACGATATTATCTCTCCGCTAGATTTGGCCCGAAAATTAGGTGAAATTGGCTACGTTTCTAGTTCAAGCGTAGAAGAGCCTGGAACTTTTTCACATAAAGGTGAAATCTTCGATATTTTTCCTCTTGATGGCGTGCCTGTTCGATTAAATTATTTTGATGATTTGATTGAAACGATTCACGAAATTGATCAAGAAACACAAAAAACGAAAAAAGATTCTCCACTTAAAGTTATCGAACTTTCACCGATGGCCGGATCGTTAACAACACAAGTCTGTGTCCAAACACTTAGAGAAAATATTCCAACGCCTCAACCGGCCTTTAAAAGTCGGTTTGAAATTAGAAAAAAAATGTTTCAGATTCTTTCTGATAATCAACTTTTCGAAAACTATGTGGCTTTTGAAGGTTTATTTCACAAAGATAGCTCATCACTGTTTGAACGTATTCAAAAATTTAATCCAATCTTTTTTGTCGTTAATCAAAATGTTGCCCTTAGAGATTTCATGGATTTTAAGGATGAACTTCGTCAGGATTTTGAAAGAGAGTGTGAAAATATTGAATCAGAATCCCTTCTTCCTGAGCCATCTAAAATTTATGATTTTTCTTTCTTGGATAAATTTGAATCTCTTCATTGTTTAAATATAAATGCCGTGAATATTCAATTTGGCGACATGGATATTTCTCAAAGTATTG
>JAKLJM010000273.1 GCA_023151145.1 Bacteriovoracaceae bacterium
GAAGTTATCAAAACATTTGATCGTCAAGGTGGTCGTTCAAGATTAAATGATGCTACGGCCGAGAGAAATCCACTAGCGGTAGTTCTTAAAAAAACCATTGGTGATAATTTGAGAAATAAATGTGTGAACTCAAATTATTATTCGATGAAAATGTCTTGTGAAGTTCTACAAACTGCACTTCCTCCAATGGGAATGATCGGTAATCGTGCTGCTCAGTTTAGAGAAGTAAGCCATAGTGGTTTTTTTGGTCGAGGAAGTTTAAAATTTTTGTCTCAAGGTGAAAGAGCCGTTTTTTTAGTAAAAGCTTGTGAAAACGTTGAAAGAGTTGGAAGTTGTGATTATTCAATCACTTCAATTGGTAATTCTCGTAAAGCAGCTAGGTGCCAAAAGGAACAAATTAAAAAGAATCCTTATGCATTAGATTTTAATAGAGCAGAAGCGAATGATGCTGCTCAAGAAACTCGTGGTCGTGGTTTAGTGGATACTTTAAGTTTTGATGATAAGAGCGAAAGTTCAGTGGCAAAACTTGAAGCATCAGAAATTCCAAAAACTGAAGAAGACTCAAACTGGACTGGGCATATTGCAGATGCCTTTTCAGGTGCTAATGGTGTGATGGGTGGTTCTCAATTTGCACAAGCGGGAAGAAATTCAATTACAGATCTAACTCCTACAAAGAAAAGTGAAAATACTAATGAAGAAGTAGCAATATCTGACAGTGAAAAAGAAAAACTTCGTCGCGCTGAAGACGCTCAAAGAATTCAAAATTTAAATAATAATAATTCGGGATTTGATTCTTTAAGACAAGAACTTGAAGCATTAAGAACTCAAATGTCTATTAAACAAGCATCTGATTCTTTAAAACAAACTGGTGCACAAGCCAATAGTGGACAAGTGGTTAAAGATGATGCTGAAACAGAAGCATTAAAGAAAAAGATTTCTGACTTAGAAGCGAAATTAACTAGTGCTCCTGTCAAAAAAGTTGATCGTGACTATGAGGACTCAGGTGCATGGCTACGTTCTCCTGCCGGAAGTAGAAGTTCTGGTTCAGCTGATTCAAAAGCACAAGCACAGTCAAATGGTCGCAACTCGCAAGAAGGGTCTAACTCTTCTAATGGAAATTCATCGGCAAGTGCTCCAGTTCCAGGAGCGAATCGGAACCAATCAGGTACACAGGCCTCAGCAGGTGGATCACTTGGTGGAGCGGGTGGATTATCTCTTGTTCGTTATGAAAACCAATCAATGGTGGTCTTGCCACAAAATGCCACTACACAAGATGTAGAGAAAAAAATTCTTGAACTTGGTGGTAGACCATTTTTTATTGAAAACGCAGATGGTTCATTTACCCAAGTTATTACGGAATTAGATAAAGATGGAAAGCCAGCTTTGAATAATGAAGGGAAGCCAAAGTTTTTGATTAAAAAAGTGGCCAGCGATAAAGTAACTTCTGTGAAGTCTCGTGGAGTAGCGTCCGCCAAACCACAGGCAAAAGTACGTGAATTAAAAGAGCTAGATGCTGCTACGAGAAAACGTGAATTAGATGAACTTTTAAAGAAAACTAAAAAGTAATTAAAAAATTCAGAGATAAAGTCCTAAGAAACACCCCTAAAACGCTCTCTTGACACGGAGAGCGTTTTTTTTTTAGCTTAATGGGTGATTTGTCACCTGCAAGTGCTTGGCAGCTCTAATGAAAATCCAGTAAAATTCTTCTATTAAAGTCTTTATTTTCAAGGGAATAAGTTATGGATGCACTCTCATCAGAAATTGATGTTCGTTCGAGTGATTTTAAAAAAAATGAATCTTTTCATCGAGAACTCTTAAATAAATTAAATGCCTGCCACCAGAAAGTGAAAATGGGTGGTGGTAAAGAGACTGTTGATCGCCATCATCAACGTGGAAAATTTTTGGCCAGAGAAAGAATTGAAAAAATTCTAGATACGGATTCGCCGTTTTTAGAATTATCGGCGCTTGCCGGTCATGAACTCTATGAAGAAGATGTTCCCGCTGCAGGTGTCGTAACAGGTATTGGAAAAGTGCATGGAACACTTTGTATGTTTGTTGCCAACGATGCTACGGTAAAAGGTGGGACCTATTTTCCCATTACGGTAAAAAAACATTTACGAGCACAAGAAATTGCCATGGAAAATCACCTTCCGTGTGTTTACTTAGTTGATAGCGGAGGTGCCTTTCTTCCTAAACAAGACGAGGTCTTTCCGGATCGCGATCATTTTGGAAGAATTTTTTATAATCAAGCACAGATGTCGGCCAAAGGAATATCACAAATTGCAGTGGTCTTAGGTTCATGTACTGCCGGTGGAGCCTATGTGCCGGCAATGAGTGATGAAACGATCATAGTTAAAAATAATGGTACAATTTTTTTAGGTGGACCTCCGCTTGTTCAAGCAGCTACCGGTGAAGTTGTTACGGCCGAAGAATTAGGTGGAGCAGATGTCCATACTCGCATTAGTGGAGTGAGTGATCATTTTGCAGAAGATGAAAATGAAGCCTTTATTATTACCAGAAACATTATTGAAAATTTAAATGCAAAAAAAGTGAAAGATGTCGGTGTAACTCATGAAGTGAAAAAACCACTTTTTCCTATTGAAGAAATTTACGGCATTATTCCAGAAGATACTCGTAAGCCTTTTGATGTGAGAGAAATTATTGCGCGCTTAGTGGATGGATCTGAATTTCATGAATTCAAAGAAAGATACGGTCAAACTCTTGTGACAGGTTTTGCTAAAATTCATGGCCATCAAATTGGTATTATCGCTAATAATGGAATTCTCTTTTCTGAGAGTGCTCAAAAAGGTGCTCATTTCATCGAACTATGTGGCCAAAGAAAAATCCCACTTTTATTTTTACAAAACATCACGGGATTTATGGTGGGTAAACAATACGAAAATGAAGGAATCGCTAAACACGGCGCTAAAATGGTGACTGCTGTTTCAACGGTGAGTGTTCCAAAATTCACGGTTATTATTGGAGGATCTTTTGGGGCGGGAAATTACGGAATGTGTGGTAGAGCCTATTCTCCAAGATTTTTATGGATGTGGCCGAATGCTCGTATTTCAGTTATGGGTGGAGAACAAGCGGCTAAAGTTCTATCTACAGTTCGCCAACAAGCTTTAATTGTCTCCAAGAAAAAAGAAATGACGGCAGATGAAATTAAAGAATTTGAAAAACCAATATTAGAAAAATACGAGAAAGAAGGATCTTGTTATTACTCAAGTGCAAGACTTTGGGATGATGGCATTATCGATCCCGCTAAAACCAGAGATGCTCTAGGCTTAGCTTTAGAAGCTGCAAAGTATGCACCTGAGACAGAAACAAAGTTTGGTGTTTTCCGCATGTAGGAAAATTTCTCGGAGAAAAAAAATGAATGAGATTTTTGTAAAATACGAAAAAACAAACGATGGTATAGGAAAAATTCTTCTGAGTCGTCCTGAGTTGCATAATGCGTTTAATGAAGTGTTTATTGCGCAATTTATATCAATATTAAAAGATTTAAGAGCTGATACTGATTTAAAGGTTGTCACTTTAGAAGCAGAAGGAAAATCATTTTGTGCGGGAGCAGATCTTAATTGGATGAAGAAAATGGCCGATTATTCGTTTGAAGAAAACTTAGAAGACTCGGAGCAATTAGCAGAACTCTTTCATCAATTAAATTCTTGTCCTGTTCCTGTTCTATTAAAATTACATGGGCACGCTCTTGGCGGAGGAGCAGGTTTAGTGGCCTGTGCTGATGAAGTCATTGCAGCTGAAAATGCAGAACTGGGATTTACCGAGGTTCGCCTAGGGCTTGTTCCTGCAGTAATTTCTCCGTACGTTATAGCTAAAAATGGAGAGTCGCACGCTCGATCTACTTTTCTTTCTGGGCGCAGAATTAAAAGTGATGAGGCGTTAAGAATGGGACTCATACATATGGTCGTCTCGGCCAATGAATTAGAGGAATTATTTCAAAAACGTTTGGAAGATTACAAAGCTTCAGCGCCTAAGGCACAAAGAGC
>JAKLJM010000274.1 GCA_023151145.1 Bacteriovoracaceae bacterium
TCTATTTTTTGAGTTTCGAGTGCATACATAGCTTGAGGTACATAATTTAAACTCATGATAGGCAATGGCTCATAGGCACTCATAGTTTCATCTTTAAAATAAACTACAAACTTTCTTCCATCAGCGGTATTGGGGGTATACGTAGTACCAGCAGCACATCTTGAAGAATCAAAGGTCATTATATCACGATTTGCAAAAATACGATTTACTTGGTATGTCGGTGTGTCTAGACGAGTCCCTGTCCCATCATTCAACGTAATAGAAAAAATTCCCGAACTGCCAACCATGTTTATAACTTGAACCTCTTCATATAAAAGACAGTTCTCTGAACCTGGGGATCTAATCTGCATCCGAAACTGAACACTCGCACCCTCTAATGGGCTACCATCAGGTTTAAAAATTCGTCCTTGATAAGAAACACCTGGATTACTGGCAATAGCGATATCAAACAGAAACAATAGTAGAGCAAAAAAAATATTTTTCATTGATCTAGCTCCTGTGATGAAATACGTCCATTAACGTTCAAAAAAACTCTGTATCCATTTGGGGTTTTTGCCATCTGTTTATTGATAAGAATTCCCGCAGCCTGCCTGACCCGATATCCATTTATTGATGTGACTTCGTAGTGACTAGCTCCTGAGACATTTTCCATCAATGCCATTTTACTGAAAGAAAGTGTTGGTGCTTCTGGTGTAAGACTAGTTATGGACGCGTTCATATAACATCCAGCCAAAAAGATCACAACTAAAGTAAAAAAAAATCTCAACTTTCTCACTGCCTAACTATCGGTAAGAAAAAAAAGCAACAAGACAGTCTAAAGCAAAATTTTTAATTTTTTGACTAAGTTTTATATATTAAAGAAAAAAGTGATTATTATTGATACGCAATATAGAAAAATGAGTAAAATCTCTTTAAAGAAAAAGTCTCTATTTTATACAAATTTAAATTTTAGTTGCAATTATCTTGTTCTTAGTTTTTTAGAAGAGACCTTTTATTCATCGTGTAATCACTACAACCAACCAGACTTTAGTGCAGCTTAATCCATAGATTGATTTTACAAATAACTAGTTATTTTAACCGCTTTATTTTAACATCAAAGTGTAAGTTTCTCTTTAAAGAATCGAAAATCTATGAAAAAAGATAAAATATTAGTTTCCTGCTTATCTAACTCATGGGGTGGACTAGAAATGGTTTCAAGTGAACTTTTTATTGAGTTCATTGATCATGGTTACGAAGCTATTTTTCTATGTTATGAAGGTTCTTCTATTGATTTAAGACTTAAAGAAAAAAACCTTAGAACTGCCACGATTAATCCAAAATCCTCATTTATCCAAAAAATTATAAGCATTTACAAAATAATTAATCACTTTGAACCAAGCTCTATTATTGTAAATAGGCTACCAAGCCTTAAGTACATAACGCCAGCATTAGTCGGAAAAAAAAATATCAAACTAACTTGTCTGTCCCACATGTTGGTAAACTACACAAAAAAAGATATATTTCACAAGCTTTTGTACTCTAGAATAAATAAATTAATTGTTTTAACTGAATATCAAAGAAGAAATCATTTAAACTACTTACCCATTGATAATTCAAAAATAGAGATCATTCCTGATTGGATTTCGACACCTAAAAATTTTAAACATGAAAAAAAAGACTTGAAGATTTTTTTTCCTAAGGAACTTTCTTCACTGAAAACAGCAATTATGGCCTCTAGACTTGACCCACAAAAGGGTCAAGATCTTGCCATAGAAGCACTTGCAATAGCTCACAACAACGATCGACCTTTTCTATTGCTAATCCTTGGTGATAATACTTATGGTGAGCGCAATATCAAAAAAGAATTACACGAGAAAGTTATTTCTATGGGCTTAGAAAAATACGTTACATTTATCGGTCATCAGGAAAATATTTTTCCTTACCTTAAAGGCGCTGATTTTACTTTAGTTCCTTCCTACGAAGAGACTTTTGGACGTATTGTGATTGAGTCCATGTATGTGGGAACACCAGTAATTGGAAGCCGAAGCGGTAGTATTCCCTTTATTATCGATGAAAATATCAACGGTCTTCTACATAACGCTAAAGATGCAAAGGATATTGAAGAAAAAATAGCTAGTTTAGCATCAAATGAGATTCTTAAGCAAAACCTCTCTATAAAGGCGATTGAGAAATCAAAAATCTATAACAAAGATTTAATATTTGAAAAAATTAAGAACCAAGTTGTTAATTCGGAAACCACAGAATTATCTGTAGAAGCTACGACTTGATCTGACACATCTAGGGATGAAAAGATGTGGATAACTCAGTTACCCTTTTGTTTAGCAACAAACAAACAGGATCGCCACGATCCAGAAAAGGTAACTGAATTATGCAAGTGAATGTAAATCAAAAAATCATATCAAACAAGATCGGATTATTAACATTAGCCACTGAGCTTCAAAATGTATCCAAAGCCTGTAAAATAATGGGTTATTCACGGGATACATTTTATAGGTACAAAGAATTAAAAGAAGAAGGTGGAGTTGATGCTTTGTATGAAGTATCACGCAGAAAGCCAAATTTAAAAAATCGTATTGATGAAAAAATTGAAGATGCGGTTGTTAAAATAGCGCATGATAATCCAGCTTACGGTCAAAAAAGAGCTTCAAATGAATTGCGTAAAATCGGAGTTTTTGTTTCCCCTGCCGGAGTTCGTTGTATTTGGCAACGTCATGATCTTGAGTCATTTCAAAAAAGATTATTAATTTTAGAAAAAAGAAGTGCTGAGTTGGGTCTTGTTTTTACCGAAGCACAGCTGGCAGCATTAGAGAAAAAGCAGGATGATGATATTGCTCACGGCGAGATAGAAACGGCTCACCCAGGCTATCTTGGCTCACAGGATACATTTTATGTTGGGACTCTGAAGGGCGTTGGCCGTATTTACCAGCAAACTTTTGTTGATACGTATTCAAAAGTAGCATTTGCAAAATTATATAATCAAAAAACCCCGATCACAGCAGCTGATATTTTAAATGATAAAGTAGTTCCATTTTTTGAAAGTTATCGTGTACCAATACTTCGAATTTTAACTGATCGTGGGACCGAATTTTGTGGCAAGGTTGATCAACATGATTTTCAATTATTTATTGGTGTGAATGATATTGAGCATACAAAAACTAAAGCACGTCATCCGCAGACGAATGGAATCTGTGAACGATTTCATAAAACAATTTTAAATGAGTTTTACCAAATTGCTTTTAGAAAAAAAATCTATGGATCAATCGAAGATTTACAATCTGATTTGGATTTATGGATGATTGAATATAACGAAAGGAGGACTCACCAGGGTAAAATGTGCAATGGACGCACGCCACTTGAAACTTTTGTTGACGGAATAAAAAAATGGGAAGAAAAAAACCTTAGCCAGAACTTGAACTGACAGACAATTTAACTTTGCAAAACAAAAGGGCAACTGTCAGATCAAATCCCAACTTCTACAAATTATCACAAAAATTAGCTAGCACTACAAAAATTCAAAATCAGTCTCATTTTTAACATCTTTTCAAACTATTTTGATTCCGTTATCTTCAATTTTAATCTGACGGTTTTTGTATAATTGTCCTAAGGCAATTTTGAATTTTTTCTTACTCACTCCAAAAAGTCGATAAATTTCATCTGGTTCAGTTTTATCAGTCAAAGGATAAAAACCGTTATTATTTTTCAATAACTCTAAAATTTTAGGTCCAATATCATCTGCACCATGATGTCCCATCGATTGCATCAAAAGATCCAGTTTACCATCATCCCTTATTTTTCCGATATAACCGGAAAATTTTTGCCCATAAGTCAATTTTTGAAAAACCTGGTTAGTATAAAGCATACCAAGATGTTTTTGATTCACGATCGCCTTATAGCCAAGCTGAGTTCGATCAATAAGTATAAGATCAACCATTTGGTTGATCTTATACTCTTCTTTTTCAACAACTTTTTTCAACCTTTTCTCGACTCTCA
>JAKLJM010000275.1 GCA_023151145.1 Bacteriovoracaceae bacterium
GTGGTCTCTCTCCAGTTATTGACCCAGAATTGATTGTGGTGGATCGTATGTTGCCACAAAGTGAAGAAGAGAAAAAAATCGGAAGAGTGCGCGCACTTGTGACCCTTCGTTCAGAATCATTAGGCCAGGTGTATTTATTAACTTTTAAAAATCAAAGCGAATATGTACTTCAAAACTTAAACTCAAATTCTGTTTTATTAAATCAAGCGATTGCTTATCCGGTCAACGCCGAAGGTAAGGGACAGTCTAGCGAAGTGCTTTTTACATCACTATTAAATCGCCAATCTTCACGCAATGTCTTTTTTGATTTGCTCAACAATCAAGATAATGAACAACTTATTTTTAGAACGAAAACTTATGATGATCCGGTCATGGGACTTATTGGAGCACTTCGCTCTAAAACGAATAATGGATTTTTATTTTTTGAAAATCGCTACACCATCTCACTTTTTGATGGCAGCCAGACTTTAGTTGAGATTCCGGTTTACCGCGATTCAAGTTTTCCCGGAGTGAATTTTTCGGAGACCATGAACCCACTTTGGCTGAATGACTCACCAAGTCTTTATATCAATTCAACCTTGATCTTTGGTGATCGCCTTTACGTGGCTTCACTTATTGACGGTAAACTAGTGCGAACAGTTAAGAACTCTATTGCAATTCCAAAGACTTGTGCCAATTTAGGGTTAAATAGCAGTTTGAACTCCACTGAAATGGCCTTCCTTTGTTTAGAGAAAAATAACTCAGTAACCCTGCAGTTTTTCCCTCTTAATTTGGAATAATTTAAAGCTTTTAAAATTAGACTTGCTAAGTTATATTCCCCTGATTGAAACAGTAAATCACTCGCTCGGGACCATTGTGGTCCCAAGCCGATTCAGTCCAAGGGGGTTACTATGATTTACGAATTGTCAGTTGTGACAAAACCAGAGCTAGGTTCAGAAGCTCACGCAGAAGTATCTGCAATCGTTAAAGAAGTTCTTGCTCAATTAAAAGGTGAACTTCTCATCCAAGACGACTGGGGTAAATATACTCTAGCACAACCGTTCTCAAACGGATCTCGTTATGGTCATTTCCACTATTTCATGTTTGAAGCTAGTAACAACACTACAAACGCTGAAATCACTCGTCGTTTAGGAATCAATGAAGGCGTTCTTCGTCAAATGATTTTTAAACTTGCTGACGATGCTAGAAACAAAGATTCTCTAGTTAAAAACTTCAAAACTCCATTTTCAAAAACGCACAGAGGATCAGTTCTTGACGCGAAAAAAGATGAAGAAGAAGAAGGCTTCGAAGATATGGAAGACGATCGTCGTAAGTTTGCTAAGAGAAAAACTTGCTGGTTTACAGCTAAGAAAATCACAGCAGATTGGAAAGATCCACAAACATGGAACTGGCTTGTTAACGAGTTTGGAAAAATTTCTCCAGCTAGAGTTTCTGGTATCTCTAAAAAGCACCAGAGATTTTCTAATGCAGCAATCAAACATGCTCGTCAATTAGGTATCTCAAGCTATATCTCAAACAGAACTTTAGATAGAGCTTAAGAGTTAAAGGCATCGGAACAAAAGTATGACGAGCGCTGAAGGGTACAAAGTTTTCGACAGCAAATCATCTTTAGGAAAACTACTTTTTCTAACAGTGATGGCAATCGCTCTTTGTAGTTTTACGCCGCTTACTTTTTTAGCACCTGTTCCTATTGCCATCGCTTTCTTACTTTATGGTCGTTTGACGGCTGTTGGTATGGGGGCTGTTAGTTTAGGAATTATTTGGATCGTAACAACGTATTTAAAGGTTCCGACATTTGTTGGAGTTCTTTATATCATGTCATTTCTCTACGCACTTTTGATTTCAGAGGTGATTTATAGAGATGTGAACCCGAGCCGAGGACTTTTGGCCAGTGGAGCGGGGTTGTTTGCAGTGTCCATGGCAATTTTAGGTCTTTTAAATTTTTCAAAGCCGATGATGGTACGCCAAGAGTTAACAACGATGGTGACTAAATCCTTTGGAGAATTGAAAGAGCAAAACAAAACTGCACTTAATAGCGGTACGGAAGAAGCTAGGGAGATGAAAACCCTCCTGGATAATCCGGAAAAAGCAGTAGCTGATCTTTATAATAATACGCCGGCCATAATTTTTGTTGGTGTGTTTTTAGGAATTTGGTTAAGCTTTTTTGTCACACTTAGAAATGCTAGAATCTGGCGCTACAAAGTGTACTATCAGTTTGGATTGAAGGATTTACTTCAGTTTAAAGTTCCAGAGTATTTAGTCTGGTTGTTAATTGTGGGTCTTGGTTTGTTTCTGGGGGCAGATTACGGACTTGGTTCTATGGCAGAAGTAGCTGGAACAAATCTCTTAGGATGTTTGGCCATTTTATACTTCTTCCAAGGCTTTGGAATCTACAACGATTTTTTAAGCTTCATTAGAACTGGGGGGATTTTAAGAGTTATTCTTACAACCTTTACGGTAATTTTTGCTTGGAAGATGCTAGTTGTTATAGGTGTGTTTGATTTGTGGTTTAATTTTAGAAAATTTTTTAAAAAACAAAATGGTGAAGGAGACAAAATATGAAAGTTATCTTATCGGAAAGAGTTCAATCTCTTGGTAACGTTGGTGAGATCGTTAATGTTTCTGCTGGTTATGCTAGAAACTATTTAATGCCAAATGGTTTTGCATTAATTGCAGACGATTCAAATAAAAAATTATTAGCAGCTCAACAAAAAAGCTTAGCTAAAAAAGTTCAAGCTCAAAAAGACGCTGCTATTGCAGTTAAAAAACAAATTGAGACTTTAGGTACTATTGAATTAATTAAGAAAGTTGGAGCGAACGGGAAACTTTTCGGAACAATCACAACTGCTGAATTATCAAAAGAACTAGAGAATAAAGGATTAAACGTAGAAAGACGTTTAATTCATTTAGAATCTCAAATTAAAGGTCTTGGAACTTTTAACGTTAAAGCAAAATTATTTGCTGACGTAGAAGCTACTTTCAAAGTTAAAGTTGCTATCGATGCTAAACAAGCTGAAGAGCTTAAAAAAGCTCAAGAAGAAGCAGTTAAAGCTGCAGAAGCTAGAAAGAAAGCAGCAGCAGAAGCTAAATCTGGTGACGGTAAAGAAGATGCGAAAGTTGAACTTACTGAAGAACAAAGATTAAAAGCTGAAGTTGATAGACTTTTAAGAGGCTAATCTTACAAAGCCCGTGCAATTTGCACGGGCTTTTTTTTTGCCATTTTTTCCCAGCTAATTATTCATATTTACTCTAGTACAATAATTTCAAACTAAATTTTATTCATGGATGAGTAATAAGAATGAAAAAATCAAATCTCTTTTTTATCTGTTGTATTTTAATTTTCACATCGGCCGTGACCACATTAGTTTCACCTGTGGATCCAACTGATATTCCCAGTTTAATTGATTACACCACAAATGCAGGAACAAATCCTGGAGGTGTGAGCGCAACCAATGGACTAGCATCAACTAGAGCACACGATATTACCTTAACTGCAGATGTTTCAACTTGTACGACAAGTATGAGTCTTGATTGTGAAGTTAATGCAGGGGATGCGAAGGTTTTAAATTTAACAAATTTTATGAATGGAGCGATTCTTATTCAGTAACTAGTTCTTAGAAACAAAATTATTTAATTAGGCCCAGTTTTCTGGGCCTTTTTATTTTTTAAATAACCAGCTTCTAATTTTTTTAAAATGATATCACCATCGGGTAATTTTTTGGAAACCATAAAAAAACTGTCGATGGAATTTATTTTATTCAGATAGAGTTTATCAAATGATGAATTTTTAGTGATAGCTTCTACGGGTTCTACATAATCTAATAAAAATTGAGCACGATTGGCTTGCATCATTTTTAAAGCCGATTCATGATTGCGAGTTTCATGAAAGGTGAGATTGAGGTTTTTCTTTTTTAAGATATCAAGATTGCCTCCGTAGCCATAACCTCGAATAATAATAAGTCCTTTATTC
>JAKLJM010000276.1 GCA_023151145.1 Bacteriovoracaceae bacterium
TATACATCTTACTCATTTGCGGAAGTATTTTTTGTAGCGCGGCTCTTTCTTTTTGAGTTTTAAGTTTATCCATTTTATTCAAGGCCATAATTGAAGTCATGGAAAAATTATTCAAATAACCTAAAAATTCTTGATCGCTTTCTTGAGCGGGATGACGAGCATCTTGAATATTTACAACTAAAACATTTGATGGAAGGTTAATGAAGAAAACGTTCATTAATTCGTTCCATTTTTTAGACATCTCTTTTGAAACATCCGCATGACCGTAACCAGGTAAATCAAAAAGAATACATTGTTGAGTGTGCTGTTTATCTTCACTGATCATTGTGAATTCAAAAACGTTGATCTCTCTGGTTCTCCCAGGAGTGTTTGAAACACGGGCGACTTTGTTGCCATAGAGAGCGTTGATGAGACTTGATTTTCCTACGTTTGAACGTCCAACGAAAGCAACCCCAGGTAAAGTATTGGTTCTTACGAATTCTGTTAATTGTTCAACATTAGAAATTCCATATATGAATTTTGTACTTTGATCTTTGATTTTGTATTTCATTTTGTGCCTTTAAATAGATTAAACATCTCTACCTTAGCACAAAAATATCAAAAAGAGAGGTGCAAATGGCAAATGTTTTAGAAATGAATAAGTGGTTGAATGAAGAAGATCCTGACAGGGTAAAGTATCAATCTTGGATGATGATTTCCCCAATTCAAGGGAAAAAGTTTAAGGTTAGGCTCAACCGAACGAGATTTTTGATCAAGTCAGCTGAGCGAAGTTACTTTTGTGAAAAAAGAGGAATTATTTTTCTTTATTCACATCTATCCTTTGAGTATGAATTAAATTTTTATCAAGCTGATTTTGAATCGAGTAAATTACAGTTTAAAGTATTGAATGGAAATCCAGCTAAAATTAATAGTGTCTATTGTTCTGAGGCATTTTTGCAAAGAAAGGACCGTCTCCAGATTGGTTATCATTTTTTAGAATTTCACGAACAAGCAGCAGAAATCAATGATTCACAAAGGGCAATTCCACTAAGTGAACGTGCCGTTCAAAGTGCCATCTCTGTGTATCTTGAGGGTGAAACTGGAACTGGTAAAAGTTTCATGGCAAAAAAAATCCATGATCAAAGTGGAGTTCGAGGGAGATTTGTTCATTTAAACCTATCGGCCATTAGCCCTCAGTTATTTGAATCAGAATTATTTGGACATTTAAAAGGTTCTTTTACGGGGGCAACTTACGATAAGGGGGGAGCCATTTATGAAGCAAATGGAGGAACATTATTTTTAGACGAGATTAACTCTTTATCTTTGGAGTTACAAAGTAAGTTACTTCTCATTTTAGATTCAGGAAAGTTTTATCCTGTTGGTTCAAGCCAAGAAAAAAAATCTTCTTTTCGATTGATAACATCGAGCAATGAAAATCTTGAAGGACTCGTTAAAGCGGGTCGGATGCGAAAAGATTTTTACTTCCGTTTGGTTTCAGGTTTTACCGTGAAATTACCAAAAATAAATTCTAATGAATTTTATTTTTATCAGGTTTTGAATGAATTAGAAACTGAATTGGATATTTTTGTTTCAGCAAACTTAAAAAGGTACTACTTTCAGTTAAACTGGGAAGGGAACATTCGTGAACTAAAGCAGTACTTAATAAAGAAAAAAGTTCATCAGGGTAAAAAGCTTTCCTTAGACTCAATGGATGAAGAAATGTATCAAAAAATGAAAGGACAAGAGACGATTAGCTTATTGAACTTTGAAACCATCAAAAGCCTCGAGGAATTTAAAAATGATTATATAAAATTAATGTATCATCGAACGGGGGGAAGTATTGCACAGACTTCGAGAATTTTAAAAATTGCTCCAGGAACAGTACGTGTGGCAGTTCGTTCACCAGTATTAAATTAAGAAGCGAGAATATAATCTATAAAGACATCTTCAACTTCTGTTTCAAGGTGATGATGTTTTAAGTAATTATTAATTTCAAATTTAATTTTATCGCGAATGATACGTTTTCCCTCGTCATCAAGGGGTAAGCCGGGAACAACTGGTTCAACATTCATCATGAGATAATCTTTTACTTCGACATCATGATGTTTCAAAATTTGAACACCTTCACGATTCTTTGTTTGAGTGACAAATTCAATATACACTTGTTTGTTGCGCTTAGTATCTTCTAAAAGCAGCTGCAAGCTCACGTTTTCAAATTTATATTGGCGAAGTGAAGCTAAATGATATTTGGGTTTTTTTATCTCTTCTTGATCAATTTCCCAGCTGAAATGCTGCTGAAATAATTTTTTTAATTTAACTTCCTTGCGCATTTGTTGTTCGAAATTTTTAACAATGGCTTCTTTATCACTAGTATCTAAGGGAAGTGAAATATCTTCAGGGACACCAATATGTTCGATGGCATGATTGATCTCATGTAAGAGCTCGCTATCAGTTGCCACACTATTTTTAATGCGAGAATTTTCAAATTTCAATCTTATAGAAAGAGGGATTAATTCTACTTCATTAAAAGGTTGAGGCTCAAATTTTTCAGCTTCAAGCTCTGGTCCAGTGACAACCGCACCCATCTCAGCGCTATTAGCATTTCCGTGAGCTGCCGCGGGTGGAGGTGCAGCGTGACCACCACCGCCTGCTTCAGCAGGGGGAGCTCCGTGAGCAGCAGCTGCAGCTGGAGCACCATGTCCTCCAGCGCCTTCAGCATGAGTACCAGATTGAGTACCATGGCTTACTTTTTTTAAATTGAAAGAATTTAAATCAACGATCACATCTTCTTCAATGACCATATTATTTGAAGCTGGTGCTCTTAGAGCTTTTAAACCTTGAGCAACGTTTTGCATCTCTTTGGTGATGATCTTGGTTCCAAACAGAAGAGTGAACACAGCTGAAATGGCCAAGGAAGTTTTAACTGGATTTATTTTGAATTGAGATTTGAGATTTTTTACAGGTTTTAAGAGCAAATCTTTTTTATTAGATTTTTTAAAATCATCCGATTTTAAATAGAGAATGAATCCATGTAATACACCTTTTACTAGATGAATGTAGTGTTGAATTGTGCCCAGAATTTTTAGTAAGATAATTTTAAATTTTGGTCCAAGTGATTTTATTTTTTCTTTAACCACAGGTAACTTTTCTTTTGCAGATTCTTTGAAATCTAAAAAAAATTGGGGAGTGAGAGCACTAAATTTATGCCACAATCCTGATCCCATTTTTTCTAAAAACGCATTTATTGCATCTTCAATTTTTTCAAGAAATTTCATTTCAAAGCTCCTCAGTCCACTTTATCGGATGATTTGTGACTTTATTTAACTCCAATCATTGTCCATTTACCGAGTGAAAGAGTCGGACTTCGTTATGGGATTATTTTGCCTAGTTTTAAAGAATGGGAGGTTGAAAGTTGATTCCTGCGCCATTTGATCGAAAAGCTCATCAATGATGATTTCCCAATTTCAGTGGGATGGAGAATGGTATGAAAACAAATGTTAAAACTCTAGTGAAAACCATGGCGTTAACAGGATGCCTAGTGACCCTAACGGGTTGCGCGGCGCTCCTAGAGCAACGAAGTTATATAGATGAAATGGACAGAGAATCGGAAGGGTTTTTTGTTGCAGGTAGAGACTTTCCAGTGGCCAATGGCGACACCGGAGAGGCATTTCGATCGAGGGCCGAAATTAAGCGACGCACGCCTGCATCAAGTAGAAATAAAGAAATTGAAAAAGAAAAAGCTTCTATAGAGTTTGAGCTCCAAGAGAAAGTTGCACAACTTGATGATGAGTCGCTGCAAAATTACTATCGCGACACTAAGTATCTAGAGAGTGATTCTGAACGTTTATATTACTTATCGATGTCAGGCAGTGAACGAACAGAGTATATCAATACAAAAATGACGGATCTTGCTGATGAAGAGAGTTTGAAAGGAGATAGTCGAGAATTTCTGAAAAGACGTTCGGTTCACT
>JAKLJM010000277.1 GCA_023151145.1 Bacteriovoracaceae bacterium
AAGTTATTAGTACGACTACTAAACCAAAAAAATCAGCCCCGGTAACAACCCAAGCTCCAGAAACTCTACCAACTTCTGCTGAATTAGCGGCGGCAACTGCGACGACCAACACAACTCCAGCAACTCCTGCAGTTAACTTAATTACTAAAGATGCCATTAAACCAGATGTTAAAATCAATGATGAAGTAACGTTAAAAGCTATCTCTGCCGTAGAAAAACAACACAAAGATATTACGCTTTCCAAAGAAGAGCTTGATCAGTACTTACCTGTAAAATACCGCATTACTCCTCCAGCTGGAACAGAAACGTTATTTATTAATGCTGCTCATGGAGACTCTTGGTTAACCTATAAAACCGATGGTAATGACATTAAAAAGTTTGTCCTACGCCAAGGAAGAACTCTGTACCTAAGAGGTCAAGAGATTAGAATTTTTATTGGTAATACTAAATCATTAAAAGTTTTTCATAATAACAAACCGGTTGAACTTCTTACTCCAACGGGTGTGAAAAATGCCGTGTATCCTGAGAAGTTAAAAACGAAATATATGAATCCATTATTCGTTTTCCAAAAAGATGGAACTGTTATCACAAGTGAAGAAGCAGTGGAAAAAATGAAGACACCTGCTCAAACAACAACCACTACAGCTCCTCTTAATGGCGCTTCACCGACACCATTAAATAATACTAAATTTACGGCTCCTCCGACGAAAAAGATTCCTTAATCAGCTTGCCCAATCAAGTTTTCGATAGAAGTAAATTCCAGAAATAAAAAGAATAAATAAAGGTAAAAGGTTCGCCAACTCAGGCGAAACCTTTCCTTTATTGCTTAATGAAAGTGCTCCAAAATAAATCGCGTAATAACCAATAATCATCATAATTCCAAAAGCCGTATTATTCGAAACTGGCCCTCGGCGCTTTTTAATACCCAACGTAAATCCAACAAAAATAAAAAGCACGATCTGAAACATAATTAAAAAACGGCTATAAAATTCCGTCTTTGTTTTATTTAAACTAATCAGTGCAGATTTTTTCTCTTCACCAGCTTTAGCATTTTTTAATTGTTGTTTTTTCTCATTGATGATTTCTAATAATTCACGATTGGTTTTCATGGAGTCTTTGTCGGCGCCCATGGATCCCGTCTGGCCACTAATGACTGGAAAATCGTATTCTTTGAACAATAGTTTCTCTATTTGGTTCTTATCTTTTTCCCAATTGATAATATTTCCATCGATCAGATTTAAACGCACAATAGGAACTGACCATTTATCTGCAGAAATTTTTAGTAACGCCCCCTTTTTGGCCATAATAATTTTTTCTGAGGGTGAGCCATTATTTTTTAAATAAATATAAACATTTTTAAATGAATTCCCATCTTCTGATACTTCATCCGTAAATAACGTGGCCCCAGGAATTTCCGTGAAAAACTGTCCCGGCTTAATACTTGTCAGCATTCCAGATGAAGTCAGACGCACAATAGAATTTTTAAAATCTCCATTGGCCCTTGGAATTAATGTTCTATAAAGACCAAAAACTCCCACCGCAATAGCAAGCGAGACAATAAGAAACGGTTTATATAATTGAAATCGAGTAAAACCAAAAGATCGAAGGGCAATAATCTCAGAGTCTTCAGAGAAACGATTGAGGCAAAATATAGTCGCAAAAAATGCTGATAGAGGGACTGCTAAAGGTAAAAAAGAAACACTTAAATTAAAGAGAAGCATCGCAGTGCTTGCCAGCTCTACATCCTTACTAACTAGAATATTAATTAATCGAAACATATAGTAGGTAATCAAGAAACTCACAAAGAAGATACACCCCAAAAGAAAGGGTGGAACAAAGTGAGATGCTAAATACCTAGTGGTTACTTTTATCATAGATTGTGTTATTTTAAGCCTCAGTTAAGTTTTGTGCAATCATTCGATAACAATTTAACGCTTAGTTTAAATATTTAAGGAGTTCCCATGGAATTAAAATTAGTGTTTGATTCAAAATTACCGAGTACAGAAGTCCACCTTTATTCATGTTTTCAAAAAACTCACGACGTAAAAGAAGCTACTAAAAAAACTTCTAAAAAAGAAGCTGTTAAAAAAGAAGAAAAATCTTTATCTCACGCTCACTGGTCCAAAGAACTAGTAGAAGAATTCGAATTCTCAGTTGCTTCTAAACATTTTAAAGCTGATATGGGCGAAACTTTTTCATTCACTCACTTAAACGGATCAACTGTGATCATTTTGGGTCTTGGAGAAAAAGGAAAAATCACGCGTGAACAATTAAGAAAACAATTCGCCACATTATATAAAGCTATCCATAACAAATATGAAGACATGACAATTCACTTAGATGGATTCATGTTAAAAGACGATGCTGAAGGAACGCTAAAAGCAATTACAGAAGCTCTTCATTTATCTGACTATGCATTTGATCGTCACTTATCTGCAAAAAGAAAAACAAAAATGACTGCAGTTACTTTATTAACTGAAGAAAAGAAAACGCATCAGAAAAAATGGGATGCTGTCTTAGCTGAAACAAAAACTGTGACGAATTCAATCAACTTTGCTCGTGATCTAGTAAATGAAGCACCAAACATTCTTAACTCTGAATCATACGCAAAAGAAATTGAAAAAGACGCGAAAAAACTTAAGAACGTAAAAGTAAAAATCTTAGGTAAAGCGGAAATGAAAAAAGAAAAGATGGGTATGTTCCTATCTGTAAACGCTGGCTCTGCTTATGAGCCACAACTTGTTCATTTAACTTATACTCCATCTAAAGCTACTGCGAAAACAAAACACATTGCTCTAGTTGGTAAGGGTTTAACTTTCGATACTGGTGGTTATTCATTAAAGCCAGGTGCTTCAATGATGAATATGAAATTTGATATGGCCGGATCTGCAACTGTTTATGCTGCTTTTAGAGCTGCAGTTGAACTACAATTACCAATCAAAATTTCTTGTTTCTTAGGGATGACAGATAACGCTGTTAACTCACTTGCGACAATGCCAGACTCAATTGTTACTGCTAGAAATGGAAAAACAGTTGAAATTTTAAACACCGATGCAGAAGGACGTTTAGTACTTGGTGATGTTGTTAACTATGCTTGTGATGTAAATCCAGATGCGATCATCGATGCAGCCACATTAACTGGAGCAATCTTAGTTGCTTTAGGTTCTGAAGTTTGTGGATTATTCTCAAACAACGATAAGCTAGCAAAAGAATTATTAGATTCAGCTAAAGCATCTGATGAATATATGTGGCAACTTCCAATTATCGACGAACACAAAAATGATATGAAATCAGTTGTTGCTGATCTTAAAAACATTGGTTCAGTTGGTAATGGTGGATCTGCAAAAGGTGCTGCTTTTATCCAAGCATTCCTTAAAAATGATATCCCATGGGCACACTTAGATATCGCAGGTGTTGGTGATTCTCAAGGTCACTTACCATACTGTCCAAACAAAGGTGCATCAGGGTTAGTTGTTAGATCTCTTGTTAACTATCTTCAAAACGTTTAATAGAGAAAATGTCTAAAGAAAAATCTCGTTTTACTATCGTATTAGTTGCGCCTGAAATTCCCGGAAACACCGGGAGTATCGGGCGCACTTGCGTTGCCTTAGGTTTGCGCCTCGTTCTCATCAAGCCTTTGGCCTTCGACATTTCTGAAAAAGCCGTTCGTCGCGCCGGACTTGATTACTGGAAATATGTAGACATTCAAGTTTACGAAAATTTTGATCATTTCTTGGAAACTGAAAAACCATCCACTGATCAAATGTATTTCTTCACAAAGACTGCAAAATCTAAACCAGTCTTTAAAGAAACATTCACTCCTGATTGCTTTTTAATTTTTGGTTCTGAAACCAAAGGTCTTCCAACAGAAATTCTAGAAAAGTACAAAGAACATAATGTTTCCTTTCCAATGTACTCTGAACACATTCGCTCACTCAATCTCT
>JAKLJM010000278.1 GCA_023151145.1 Bacteriovoracaceae bacterium
GCCTTTCTTTCTGCAGCGACACTGGCGATTGCTGCAATTCCAGAGGAATTTCCAGTCGTTTTCACTTTTTTTCTTGGAGTAGGTGTTTATCGGTTAGCAAAAAAACAGGCGCTGGTAAGAAAAGCTGTTTCTGTTGAAAATATAGGAAGAATAAATCGCATATGCACGGATAAGACGGGGACAATTACCTATGGGCAATTGAAACTCACACATCTGCACGTTGAAAAGGGATTTCAAGAACAAGATTTAATTTGGGGAGCAGCTCACTGTTCGCACTCTTTTGATTTTGATCCAATCGATCAAGCGATTCATCATTTTAAAGATCAATTCTTTGAAACATTACAATTTAAGCAATTAAGAGAGCATAAATTATTTCCTTATACTGAAGACCGTAAACGAGAGTGTGCGATTTTTGAAAATGGAAATGGATTTTTAGGTTTTGTTAAAGGTGCACCTGAAACAATTTTTAGAATGTGTTCTATCAATGGAAGTGAACTCAATGAATCCCAGCTGCTCGTCAGAAAACTTGCCAGTGAAGGCCATAAAGTTCTTGCACACGCCAGAATTGAATTAACGAGTTTCGAGGGAGCTGAGCCAGAAGCTCATTGGATACTTGTCGGACTTTTAGCTTTTGAAGATCCACCTCGTAAGGAAATATTAGCAGCGATGAAATTTTGTCATCAAGAAAATATCAAAGTGACAATGATCACCGGGGATCACCCCTTAACGGCTAAAGCGATAGCACAAGAAATTCAGCTTAGTCCTGGTGAGATTGAAGTTGTTTCGGCCGAAGATTTTCCTTTAAAATTTGAGGAAGCATGGCTAATGGATAATCCACTATTTTTAAAAAATATCAATGTTATTGCCAGATGTAGTCCCATTCAAAAACTTAGAATTGTTAAAAGTTTAAAGAATTCAGGAGAAATTATTGCTGTTACAGGTGATGGGGTAAATGATGTTCCAGCCCTTAAAGTGGCAGATATTTCGATTGCTATGGGGATTCGAGGAAGCAAGAGTGCTAAAGAAATGTCCCATATTATATTAATGGATGATAATTTCAGTACAATTGTAAGTGCGATTAAGGAAGGAAAACAGCTTTTTCAAAATTTAAGGAAGAGTTTTATCTATTTAATTCTCTTCCACATTCCTTTTGTACTTTCTGCTGCCATTATACCACTAATGGGATTTCCTGTTCTCTTTTTACCATTATCAATCGTATGGCTTGAATTAATTATCCACCCTTCAGCACTTTTTGCTTTTCTTGATGATGAACTACAAAAAGATAAGACAAGAGAGTTTTTTAACTCCAGTGATTTTGTAAGGATGCTCTTAGTTGGAATTATTTTTTCTAGTATTTTAGTGCTGGTCTACTGGTATAAAGTAAGTCCGCGCTCTATGCAAAGTTTTTATGAAGCTCGAAGCCTTGTTCTTGCTATGTTGTGTGTTTGGAGTGCTGCTCTTGTTTGGCAATTAACCGCCAAAAAACGATTAGTAACTTATGTCATAATTATATCAACATTGCTTTCCGCCGTTAGCTTTATACAGATCGAAGTTTTGCGTTCATTTTTTTATTTGTCTCCGTTGTCATTTTGGGAATGGGGGCTGGCTTTTATCGTTCCTGTTGTTCTTACTTTTTCGCTAAATATGTTAAGAATAAACAAATAAAATTCTGACATAGATCATGCCGTAATTTATTTTTATGTTTAATAATGAAGGTGAGGAAAAGGGATCGAGGGTAAAGCCTCAAAAGAATTCCCCCTCCTAAGTATCGAGTTGATCAGGTTTGCAAGTAACACTTAAGAGCTTGTCGCAAGCGAAAAAAAATACTTAAAGCTGTTGCCACTGAAGACTTCGAACTTAAGTAAAAAGCCCCGATTTAATCGGGGCTTTTTGTTATAACTATATTTTATTCTTTTTCATTTGAAGACTGGGCTTCCGCTTGCTGAAAATAGGGAAGTGGGTCAACAAACTCACCATTTTTTATTAAGCCAAAGTGAAGATGAGCCCCAGTCGCATATCCAGTTTTACCAACTTCTCCAATTTGATCGTTAGTAGTTACGAAATCCCCCACCTTCAGGTGCTTAGTGAATTTTCTTAAATGATCATAGGTAGACTTGAAACCACTAGCATGTTCAATCAGAATGAATTTTCCTTTTGCTCTCGCTCTACCGATGGCAATAATTGTTCCCTCAAGTGCCGGAAAGACCGGTGTACCACTTTTGGCAACAAAATCTATACCTCGGTGGGGTTGAACTTTTCTGGTTACCGGATGCTTTCTTTGTAGATTAAAAAGACTTGAAACACGATGACTTTCAACGGGGCTAAGAAACACTTTTTCCTCAGCTGTTGGCTCTTTTGTATGTAAGCGAGAAGTTTCACTATCTAAATCATATATAGCTTCTTTTTCAATAATAGCTTCGCCAACATTGATCTTGGCATTTTCGATTATACCGTGGTCAACAATTTCACTATTCACAAGAATTGTCTCAACATCGAACGAATATTGGGCCTTTGATTTAAGTTTTTTTGTATTTTTAAAATCTAGTTGAAATGCTTCTTGTAGAGTGTTTGCTAAAATTTCATCATCAGTATCACGCAGAACTGAATCAAAAATCGTTCCAACGATTGCCCCTTGATAGGTCATCATTTCTTTTGTGTATGTTTCTGAAGATTCTTCTAGGTTGTACCCAAATTGGTTTTTTGTAAGAGTAAGTATTTTGTCGCTATCGTCGATGTAAAGGACCACCGTCTCTTGTATATCATCACTTTGCAAGAGTTTGTGCTTTAATACCAATAATTCACGATGATCAACTACTCCAAGTGCGATCGGAAGAGGTAACGAATTTACATCTTCTTTGGACATTCCGTAATTTAGTAAGGCACGTTCAAAAGTTTGTGATGAATACACTTCAAGAAGAGAAAATGCATAAACAATAACGATTAGGAACATTTTTTTCATAGCTAGATTTTAGAAAAAAATCCACCTATTGTCTCTTACCTAAGTGTTAAAAAGGTCTTACATCTGATAGGAAAGTAGTTAATTTTACGTCAGTGATTTTAAATTTTTGCAAGACTTAATAACTCTTTACCTGTGACACGATAGACAGTCCACTCATCCATAGGTTTAGCGCCGAAACTTTTATAGAATTCAATCGCAGGTGTATTCCAATCTAAAACGGACCATTCCATACGACCATAATTTCTTTCCACAGCTATTTGGGCGAGATGACTTAGAAGTTTTTTTCCATAACCTTTTCCTCGTTCTTCAGTCAAAACAAAAAGGTCTTCTAGGTAAAGGCCTGGTTTGGCGAGAAAAGTTGAATAACTTGGATAAAAGAGAGCAAAGGCAACAGGTTTATTTTCAATCTCTAGTAAAAGAACTTCTGCGCTTGGTTTTTCACCAAATAAAGTTTGCTCTAAATCTTTAACAGTTGCGATCATTTCATGTTCAAGTTTTTCATAGATAGCTAGTTGCTTAATGAAAAAATGGATGGTGGCTAAATCTGATTTTGTAGCTGTGCGAATTTTCATAAGTTTCCTAGTGTTTATTGATGTTAATCTTAGCAAAATTATTTGCAAATAAAAACAAGGCTTGAGTTATTTGGTCGGACAAGAATTTTTTGATCTACAAATAGTAAAAAGTTAAATTTAAAGTTATTCTAATTTGATATATTTTGTTTATTTATTATAAAAGAGGAAATTAGATGAACATCACTGAAGAGCTAAGACAGCCTACTGAAAATTTTTATCTAATTGGTTTAAAAATTAAGCTACGTTCAACAAAAGAAGAAGAAAATGATTTATCTGGTATTCCTCATCTTTGGCAAAACGTAAATCAACTTTTAAGTGAGAATGGAATTAAGCTTAGTTTAGATGCTATCGGAAATCGTTTTGTAATGATTACCGGAGATAGTTTGC
>JAKLJM010000279.1 GCA_023151145.1 Bacteriovoracaceae bacterium
AATTAAAAATTTAACGAAATGGATTACGTTAAAAGAACTTGATAATGATGGCAAATATCTTGAACGCTTAATGGAAAAATTATTGTTAGAAATTCAAACCAGAAGTAATTTACTCATTCAAGTTAATATGAATGATTTTCAGAAAATGCCTGAAGTTTTAGAGGTCGTACAAGCTCGTTTGGGTGAAATTAAAAACGTACGTATTGAAATTGATCCAGCTATTGAAACTAGAGGATTAATTGTTGAATCAGACAATGGAATTATTAATGCTACATTAGAAGAACAGTTCAAAGGATTAGATAAATTATTTGAACAAGTTTTAGTTGAATCTCAAGAAAACTAAGTCCGAAAGAGGTATATTCATGTCAGTAGATAATAAACTCCTTGATTTATCCTCGATTCATAGAAGTTACGAATACGCTTCTCCTTATCAAAAAATCGGAAAAGTATTTGCTAATAAAGGTATGGTGTATGAAATCAATCTTGCACGTGCAGTTATTGGTTCAAATGTTGAATTTGAAACAGAGTTCGGAGACAGATGTTTAGGTGAAGTCGTTGCCATCAATGGTAATAGATGTATGGCGATGCCATATGAAGAAATTTCAGGTATTAATTCTGAAACAAGAGTTTATTTAAAAGATTTAACAACCACAATTAAGTTATCGCGCGGAATGGTCGGTAGAGTTATCGATTTTATGGGAAATCCAATTGATGGAAAAGGCCCGATCGAACAAGACGATTCAGAAATGCGCAGTATCTTTGGTACACCAATTAATCCACTTGATCGTCCTCCAATTCGAGAACCATTAGATGTGGGGATTCATGCCATCAATTGCTTTATGACCGCTGGTAAGGGACAACGTTTTGCCATTATGGCAGGTTCAGGGGTGGGGAAGTCAGTTACCCTTGGGATGATTGCTGAAAACTCAAGTGCAGACGTAAACGTCATTGCTCTAATCGGAGAGCGTGGTCGTGAGGTTTTAGAATTTATTGAATCAGATTTAGGTCCAGAAGGATTAAAAAAATCTGTCGTTATTGTTGCAACGTCGGATTCATCTGCATTAATTCGTATGAAAGCTGCTTATGTGGCCACGACTGTTGCGGAATACTTTAGAGATCGCAATGCCGATGTTCTTTTAATGATGGATTCTATTACTCGTTTTGCGATGGCCAATCGTGAAATTGCACTATCTGCTGGAGAGCCTCCTGGACAAAAAGGTTATACGCCTTCAGTGTTTGCTCGTTTACCAAAATTGATGGAGCGTGCAGGGACTAAAGCTGGAGCAGGATCTATTACTGGAATCTATACCGTTCTCGTTGAAGGGGGCGATATGGATGAGCCAATTGCCGATGCGGTAAGAGCGATTGCAGATGGACACATTATTTTGTCGCGTGAATTAGCTTCTCGAAACCAGTTCCCTGCCATTGATGTTTTGAGTTCATTATCAAGGGTTATGAATAAAGTTGTTTCAAAAGAACATAGAGTAGTCGCTTCACATTTAAGAGATCTTATGGCCGCTTATAAGGCTAACGAAGATCTGATTAACGTTGGTGCGTATGCTAGAGGATCAAATCCAAAAGTAGATAAAGCCCTTTTAATTTACGATGACATTATGGGGTTATTAAAACAGCATCAGGGAATGAGTGAGTATTACACCATTGAAGCGCTCTATGATCAAATGGTGGAAATAGCCAGAAAAGCGGAATCTTATTCTAAAGCTTAGGTATTAAAATAATATGCAAAAATTTCAATTCAAATTAAATGGTCTTTTAAAAGTTCGAGAGTTCAAAGAAAAGAAAATCAAAATTGAACTCGGAGAAGTATTAAAAGAAATTACATCAGTTGAAGAAATGATTGCAAAGCTACATCGCGACATTGATGAGACATACAAAGCGCAAGAGGATTTAATGAAAGATCCAGCGGCTGGTAAGATGATTCAATTTTTCCCTTACTTTATTCAAGGGAAACAGGAAGATATTAAATTAAAAGAAAATATGCTTTACGCTCTAAGAAAAAAATATGAAAGAAAAGTACAAGAACTTGCAGAAGCTAGAGGTGAAGTGAAGGTCTTAGAAAATTTTAAAGATAAAAAGAAAACTGAATGGCGTAAAGAGTATGATAAAAAAATTCAAGAAGACATGGAAGAATTTGTTATGCTCAGACAGAATATGAAGAAGGATAATTACTAATGAGAACGAAGAATGCTTTTATTTATACACTTGTTACATTAATGTTAGGCAGTTTGTCTTACGCCGTTATAAGTGCAGATAGTAAAGACGTAAAAGCTCCTAAAGCCAAAACTTATACTGAAGAAGAATTTAAAAAAGCTCTGCAGGAAGAAGTGGATAAAACGATTAAAAAAGTTAGTGGAAATCATATGGTAGATTTCTCAAAAGAACTTCTACAAAAAGAAGAAGCAATTAAAGTAAAAGAATTAGAAGTTAAAAAACAAGAAGATCAACTTAAAATGAATATGTCTGATTTTGAAAAGAGAGTGAAAGAGTTTCAAGTAGAGCAAAAGAGATTTATAGGTTGTGTTGATGGCCAAGATGAAAAAGCTGATAAAAGAGTCACTCAAATGGTGGAAGTTATCTCTGGTATGAGGCCACAAAACGCTGCTGATTTACTTTCAGTTCAAGAATCTGATCTTGCGGTAAAAATACTTGGCCAATTAGATCCGGCAAAGGTTTCAAAAATATTCAATTTAATGGATAAGGAAATTTCTGCCAAGTTACAAAAACAGTTTATGACCATGAAAAAATAGTGTATCGTATATCGTAGTGCGTTAAAAAAGACAGGAAGTCGATGATTAATTTGCAGAATATTTTACAAACATCTACATTGGGAACTAAGGGGAAAAATTCTTCTCAGTCACCAATTGCTGTTGGTGAAAACGCTGTAGGTTCTGAGTTTGAAAACTTGTTAAACGCAGAAGTTTCAACTTCAGAAGCAGCAAATGGGCAAGCCGAGCTGATGAAGCTAGTTAATTCGTTTGCAAAAGAAAATAATTTATCAAACGAAGATGCTTTAAAACTACTCCAGAGCGAAGTTGGTTTAAAAACTGATCCCACACTTTCAAAGGAAGTTAATCCTCAAGGATTAGAGTCTTTATTAAATCAACCAAAACCAGTTAAAATTGGTGTTGATGCTAAAAAAGAAGTGACATTAACAGAACAGGATTTTAAAAATCTTGAACTGATTAAAGATCAAGTAGCGGTAAAGCAAAATTCAGCTTCAAATATTAGTGAAATTCTTAATCAGCTTAAGGGTGCAGGCGAATCTAGTAAATCATTAGATGATTCACTGCCAGTTGATTCTCAGAAAATACCAAACATTGATGGTGTACAGGAAGAGGGAAGTCCTCTTGATTTTATTATGAAAGGTTCTAAGGAAAAAAGTGCAGAAGTTCCTCAAGAATTCAAAAATAATAAATTAATGATGCAAAATCATTTATCACAAAACTCTAAACAGTTAGGGGACGCCAAGACTCCGGCTGCACTGCTAGGCTCTTCTGATTTTGTTTCGCTAAAAGATGAAGTCAAAAAATCAGTTGGTAAGACTGAAAATGCTGAATTAAAAATTCAAAATTTATTATCTGAAAATCAAGCGCAAGTAAAAGGTCAGGCTCATGCAAAAATGTATGGGAAAGAGCAAAACTTATTGGCACAAAATGTAATTTCAAAACCAAGTGAGTTTTTCTTAAAAGATGAAATCAATAAAAGCTCTGCGGTAAAAGACGAGTTAAAGGTTTCGGAATTTAAAACTAATAATGAGTTACAAGCTATGCGCCAAGAAGCCATTTTAGCTTCTTCACCTGAAGCAGTACTTAGTAAAGATGGCGTACAAAATAATCAAGTAAAAACAAATACAACTTTTGATATGACTCAGATTAAGTCTTCTGAGCC
>JAKLJM010000280.1 GCA_023151145.1 Bacteriovoracaceae bacterium
TTCTTGGAAATTTTCGAATTTGTAATCAGATTCTATAGACATGCAGGGTTCTCCTTTGAAACACACTGCCAACCTTCTCGTCAAAGGATTTTGCTTCTTTACAGTCTTCTTTAAAAATGCGAAGTTGGGTAAAAACGCATGGGCAGGAATTGCTTGGAAAATAAATTTAAAGTTTTAAATTCAGATAATAAAAAGTGGCTTCAGGGCACTCACGAACACGCTCGTCATTTTGAAGGCGCGTTGTTTGCAGATACTCATTGGGGGTTGCAAATTTTTTTTCAACCAGAAAAAAAAGTAGTTGTACCAGAACAAATTATTCAAGTTCAAACTCAGGTTTCGGAGAGTACTCCTACGTTTTCTGCTGCTTTATCAAAATTGGGTGATCTAATTGAGAATTCATCCGAGTCTTTAATTAGAGAAAATATTGAACTCTCGAGTGAGAATTGGACTAATTTAGTCGTATCATCAGAAGTACTTAAATTACAAGAATCTATAAATACTAAGTCCCAGTGTTTATCTTTTTTTGTAGGTGTTCATCAAAAGTCGGATAGCCATGAGCTCGACGATAAGGAAAGTGAGTTATTAAACAACATGGCTAAGGCCATGAAACTTTCTGCTGAAGAGTATGAGTTGTTAGGATTTCCAGCACATTATTTTGATCGTGAGGATTTACATGTTTCATCTGTCGAAGAAGATTTAGAACTAAAATCTCTTTTGGCCAAAATACTTGTTCAGAAACCATCGATGGTCTTTTCTTTAGGCGCAAACTTCACTTATTTTTTCTTAAAAAGGAAAGAGAAGTTGAGTTTAACACACGGGAATGTAGTTGAGTTGAGGTTTGTTTCGGAAAACAAAGAGCTCTTGTTTTCAACAAAAGTTATGCCACTTTTCCACCCAGAGCTTTTAATCATTAATCCCAACATGAAAAGAACTACTTGGATCGATTTACAAAAAGCCATGTCTTTCATTGGGAAAAATTGACCTTCATAGTCCAATCTCCATAGCTTCGATACAATCACTAGGTGCCTTCACGAAACGGAGGGGTAGTGCACTTTTTGAGATCGATCATCATTTTTATCTTAAGCCTAATTATTGCTTCTGATTCCTTGGCAGTTGCTCCTTCAACTGGCAATGGTCCATTAGTGCGTATTCGAATTGGAAAGTCTTTACGTCAAATTATGGTGAGTGGTTTTGATTTAAGCCGCCATATTATTTCTACAGATGATGTAAAAAGTTTTGAAGGGAAAAAAGCTGTTCGATTTAATTGTGAAACCTTTAAATCAATGAACAAAGATAGAAATCAACCTATTCATGTTGCTTCTCTAGAATCTAAAACTGGTCTTATTTCTTTTGAAAGTGAAAAATATCGAGGATTACTCAAAGTGATTACTTCACCAAAAGGGGACAGTTGCGATGTTGTGAACGTCACTCCGATGGAAGATTATATCGCTCAATTATTACCTAAAGAAATGAATGGAACTTGGCCAATTGAAGCTTTAAAAGCACAAGCTGTTGCAGCTAGATCCTACGCTCTTCACAAAATGACATCTCAGCAAGTTTCAAAAATTTTAGGTAACGAAGCCTTTTATGATTTAGAGAGTTCTGAAAAGCATCAAGTTGGAGGTTCTTTCTTTGATGCTACAGAAAAAACGTCGAATGCTTCACTCGATACCAAGGGGGAAGTGCTTATTGATCAAGAAGGGAGAGTTGCCCCGGTGTATTTTCACGCCAAGTGTGGGGGAAGGACACTACGTCCTGATCAAGTTTGGAATAATCGAGAAGCTGGATATGTTGGTGTGAATTGTCCGTTTTGTATTGGAGTTGGACCGAAACCTTGGGATAAAGTAGTTACAGAAGACCGTATAAAAGAGTTTTTATATTGGGCGATTAAAAACAAATATTTGAAATTTAATCGAGATGGAATAGAAGCAGCGGTGGTTAAAGTTCTGCCAGATAACTACGAAAAATATAAAGTTTCATTTTATATTAATGATCGTTTAGTTCTCATTGAAAAAACTTTGTTAAGAAGATTTTTTGGGCGTGTCATCTTACCGTCAAACAGCTTTTATCTGAAAAAAGATTCCGGCCTTTGGAGTTTTGTAGGTGAAGGCCTAGGTCATGGGGTGGGCTTGTGTCAGATTGGTGCACTTGCGATGGCCCAGCGAGGATGGGATTATAGAAAAATCCTTACTCATTACTTTCCTGGTCACAGTTTGAAGAAAATGTATTAATATTTTCTTTATGATCAAATCAAAGATACTTTTTATTCTTTTTTTTTCTTGGGTTTATGTTGCTAATATTTTTGCAATGACTATTCTTATTGATCCAGGACATGGCGGAGAAGAGGATGGAGCAACTCGAGAAATAAATGGAGTATTGATCAAAGAAAAAGATCTCACTCTCAGTATTTCCCAATTAATCTATGAAAAATTACAAAAAAAACATCGCGTTTTTTTAACTCGAAGTCTTGATCGAACAGTGACACTACAAGAGCGAGCGCAAATTGCAGAAAAAATTAAAGCGGACCTTTTTATCTCTGTTCATATAAATTCATCCACTGATCCTCGCGCGAAAGGAATTGAGACTTTTTATTTAGATAATCACGATGATATTGCGGTTAAAAAAGTAGAAAAAACTGAAAACATAAATCCCGGAACAGCTGATGGTATACAGCAAATATTAATCGATTTAGCTGTTGAGCAGACGGTGCAAACTTCTAAGCCACTTGCTTTTTTAGTTCACGCAGAAACCAAGAAAAATTTAAAAGGTAAATTGGCGATGGTTAATCGTGGAGTAAAGCCAGCTTTATTTTATGTTTTGGCCCTTTCTAAACGTCCAGGTATTTTATTGGAAGCAGGCTTTATGACCAATGATGATGATCTTAAAAAAATTCAACAGCCAAAATTTCAAAGTTTATATGCAGATGCTGTCGTTCGTGGAATCGATCAATATATTCGAACAAAAAAAAGGGCGAAGTAAACTTCGCCCTTTTAATAATTATCTTTTTTAAGTTTTATTTACAGACAGCAGTAAAATTCGTACAAACACCATATGTCGCAATGTATGGATTCGTGTATGGATAAGATGAGCCACCACTACAACCGAAAGAATATACTGGTTGAGAAGAATCTTTGACCGAGTAAACCAAGGTTGAAGCATTATCAATTGCGCCATATCCACAGCGAGTACTATTAGTTAATGTCATGTTTTTAATCTGTAGACCAGTTAAGTTTCTATCAGAAGCGATAACATTGGCGATCGGACAGAATGACAATGTGGCAATATAACCTACTACCGATGAACCTGAAGTAACCTTTTGAACATAAAGTAAGTCTCTCGAAGAATAGTTATATCCTACATAGACATTTCCATCACCACTATAAGTCATCCCACCATCTTGAAAGTTAGCGGATATTGTGGTCATATTTCCTGTCGCAGAGTTGGTGTAGAATTGTTTATAAATTCTTTGTCCACCATACTGACAAGAAGCTTGAGATTCGATTTGTTGGATTAATTGTAGAGTTGTAGAGCTGACAGTTCCACCTGTACCGATAGGGTTAGTTCCAACAACAATGGATCCTGAACCTGTACCAAGAGTGTTACTATTAACTTTATTTGTTCCCTTGTTCCCACACGCAGTAAAAAGCAATGCTGAAGCAGCTAATAGAGTGAGGGATGTGAACGTTTTTGATCTCATAAAAAACTCCGACTAGAGATTATTTCTCTGATCTTATCGGTAGGCTATTCAAGAACTTTAGCGTGCGGATGAGAAAAAGATTAAAAAAGTCGGGTATTGTGAATAATTTTCAGTTCTTAACCAATCTTTTTTCCGTGTTATGATGAATTAATCTAAGAATTTCAATCATCATAAGATCAAGGAAAAACGTCCGATG
>JAKLJM010000281.1 GCA_023151145.1 Bacteriovoracaceae bacterium
GAAGCAATTCACGCTGGACTATGTGATATTGGTATTGCTAACACTTATTACTTTGGAAGATTACAAGAAAAAACTCCAGGTTTAAAAGTTAGTGCATTTTGGCCTAATCAAAAAAAATCTGGCGTACACGTAAATATTTCAGGAGCTGGAGTAACGACTCATAGTAAGAATAAAGCTGAAGCAATTAAATTAATCGAATGGCTTTCTTCAGAGAAAGCACAAAATTTATATGCTGATGTAAATATGGAATACCCTGTAAACCCAAAAGTAAAAGCTGATCCAAAAGTAGCACAATGGGGAACATTTAAACAGAATGTCATCAACGTAAACAAAGCTGGTGAACTTCAGTCTGCAGCAGTTAAATTAATGGATCGTGCTCAATATAAATAGTCTTTTTTCAGTGGCGCTTTAACTGCGCCACTGATAATATCCGACCTATGTCAGCTTCAAGAACCCTATCATTTACCATTTTTCTTTTAGTGGTTATTCCTGTTATTTTCTTGGCCTTTTCTTTTAGAGAAGCACAAGGCGAAAACTGGTCACACCTCTTGCAATACTTATTTCCAGAAATGCTGAAAGAGACACTACTCTTAGTATTAGGTGTAGTTGTGGGAACAAGTCTTATTGCCACCCCACTAGCTTATATGCATTCATTTTATAGTTATCCAGCGAAAAAAATACTTGATGCCTTCTTTATTCTGCCGCTCGCCTTTCCCATTTACGTCTATGCGGCCATTGGTCTATCGTTATTTGGCTTAACTGGCGAAGTCACTCTTTGGTTAGCAACCAAGTTTGGTCTCTCACCTTTTACTATCGATATTAAAAATCTCTTAGGTTTAATTCAGATTTTTTCATTTGCCCTGTATCCCTATTTATATGTAGCGCTCAAAGAAGCTTTTCATATTCATGGACAGCAATCCTTTGAAGTGGGTGGCAATTTAGGCTTAAATAGAATTAAAGTCATCTCGGCCATCTTGCTTCCTGTTTCGCGTCCTTGGTTTATGGCGGGCATTGTTTTAGTTATTATGGAGACCATTGCCGACTTTGGGGCAACTTCGATGTTTAACGTAACGACTTTTACAACAGGAATTTATCGCGCCTGGTTTGGAATGTTCTCCTTACCAACCGCTGCTCAAATCGCTAGTACCTTAGTAACGGTCGTATTGATTCTGTATTTAATCTATAAGTTTTTTGAGTATAAAAAACATTATGCCATGGCGGCTAAACCAAAAAAGATCAAAGAAATACCAATCAAGGGAATTAAACTTTTACTGTTTTATTTAGTGATTAGCATTTTTTTGTTTGCCACCTTATTTTTACCAATTATATTTTTACTTAAAAATTCCTACCGAGTCTTACTAACAAATTTTCACGGAGTTTGGGAGTCTTTACAAGGCCCAATTCTGAACACATTATTTTTAGCTTTACTTGGATCAACAATAATCGTTCTCATCTCTTTATCTATGTCTTATTTCTCACGATTTAAATTAAAACGTTACGAACTCGTTTGGTTTGAAATTAGTAAAATGGGTTATGCCATTCCTGGAACAATTTTAGCTGTGGCCATCTATGTTCCTCTAACTCATGTTGATCAATTTTTGTTTCATAAAAATGTTATGACACTTTCTCTCATTCCCCTCTTTTTAGGTTATCTCATTCGGTTCCTCCCCATTGCCCTAAATCCACTTGAAGCTACCTTTAAAAAAATTGGAGACACTCATATAGCGATTTTAAATAATCTGGGGATTAAAAATGTTTTACGCTGGAAAAAGATCTTTTTACCTTTAAGTTTTGCCACTATTTCTTCTTCATTTTTCCTGGTTTTTTTAGAAGTCATGAAAGAGTTACCAATTACTTTAATGACTAGGCCATTTGGTCATGACACTCTAGCAGTAAAGATTTTTGAATATACCTCTGAGGGCGATTGGGATCGGGCCAGTTTACCATCATTATTTTTAGTGACTCTTGGAGTATTGGCCATTCAGATAATGGCTTCGCAAATTAATAACAATAAAAAACAGTAAAAAATGTAACCGATAAAGAGTTAGCTATGCAAAAAAATCTAAATATTGAAAACTTAAATGTGACTCTTAAAAATGAAAAAGAGAGTAATCACGTTATTAAAAATTTAAGTTTAGAAATTAGAGAGGGTGAACTCGCAAGCTTGCTGGGACCATCTGGTTGTGGAAAAACTACTCTTTTAAGAACTTTGGCCGGTCTAGAAACTCATCAAAGTGGAACATGTTTTATTGGAGCCAAAAATATTTTTCAACTATCAGCTCACAAAAGAAACATTGGCTTAGTTTTTCAAGACTATGCTTTATTTCCTCACCTCTCAGTGCGTGAGAATATTTTAATTGGTCTATCAAAAAAAGATTTCTCTCAAGATCTATATCTAAAGCTTATCCACATGGTTAAGATTGAAGAATTACAAGATCGATTTCCTCATCAGCTTTCAGGAGGACAACAGCAACGTGTGGCCATAGTGCGCTCACTTGTTCGCTCTCCGGATTTAATACTATTAGATGAACCTTTCTCCGGCCTTGATGCCCACTTGAGAGAAGAGATGTCTAACGAACTTCGAATGCTCTTTAAAGAATTAAATACCTCTGCTCTTTTGGTTACTCATGATCAGAAAGAAGCGTTTAGTTTTTCAGATAAAATCGGTGTGATGATGAACGGAGAACTCAAACAGTGGTCAACTCCCTTTGATCTTTATCATGAACCTAAACTTCGTTCAGTTGCTGAATTTATCGGAGAAACATCTTTTATTAACATTCAAAAAGATGCTAGTGGTAAATTAATAAGTGCCTTTGAACAATTCTCCATCCAGAATACTTTAATCAGCGAAGGCTTTTTGATGGTTAGACCAGACGACATCGTCTTATTAAACGAAGAAGAAACTAAAATTGAATGTATCCCACAGGGAACAGTCCTTTTAAAAGCGACCTTGGTTCATTCTGAATTTCGGGGACCAACGAGCTTGCATACAATTAGGCTAAAGACTGGTGAATTAATCAAGGCCCTCTCGCCTAGCCATCAACACTTCTCTCCCAATAAAGAAATAAATTTTTATGTCAGCATGGATAGACAAATTATATTTCCATAACTTAGATCTGGTATTTTTTACACTGGTGTCACTTTGGGGTCTTGTCAACCAAAGTCTCGGGGCGTAAATCTCCTCTACCTAATTTTTTATAGAGAGGAGATCACCATGAAAGCATTATTAGCTACACTTGCCTTAACATTATCTGCAACTTCTTTTGCAGCGACTTCAAATACTGACGCTTTAAAATCAATCGTAGAAGCGGGAACCTTCCAAGGAAAAAACTGCTCAGTGACAGTATCTCACTCTGGTGATTCATCATCAGTTTCAGTTACAGCACAAGGTACAACTGAATACTTCACTATCATGAACATTACTTCATCTACTGGTTATGCTGTATCTTATAAGGAAGAAACAAATGAATTAAGTGGTATGCAACAAATTAGATTTCCAAAGTATCAATACGGTGGAAGCAAAATGTTTTATGCAAAATTAAAAGCTGATGGAAAAGCACTAGTTTCAATCTCGACGATCCTTTTAGATCACAGAGGAAATGACGCTTCAACATATGCATCATGTGAAATTTCTAAATAATAAAAAAAGGGCCGACAATGTCGGCCCTTCTTTGTATAACGCTTAAAACTTATTTCATATCTTCAAAGAATACGTCAAAAATCTCACCTTCTTTCGCTCTTCCTTCGCTATCTAGATAAGAAAATGTTGAACGTCCTTTAAGTATAGATTTATTTCTCTCTAACTTATAAGTGTCGTTGTAGTTAAGGTTAATGCTTTCAACTTTAAAGTCAGAAAGTTTTTTCATTTCACCTTTGTCGTTCTTACTATT
>JAKLJM010000282.1 GCA_023151145.1 Bacteriovoracaceae bacterium
AGCCATTTGTTCCAGGGCCTGCGTTGGCCATAGATAAAACACCAGGGCCGTCGTGCTTTAAATGAGGCTTAAATTCATCTTCAAATCTATATCCAGGAGTTCCCATACCTGTTCCATCTGGGCATCCACCTTGAATCATAAAACCGTCAATAATACGGTGAAAAATCAAACCATCAAAGTATGGTCCTTGTTTTTTTGTTTCTTGTCTTCCTTCTGCAAGGTTTACAAAGTTCCAAACTGTTTCTGGACAATCTTGGTGAAACAATTCAATTTCAAACTCTCCAAGATTTGTCTGAACATGGGCCGATAATTTTTGAACGTCTTCTTTGTAATCTGACTTTTTAATACTTCCGAAACCAAACATGTAAACTCCTTATTTTAACGATACTCAACTGTGCCTAAAATAAATGGCAATTGATTCTCTTTATTTTTCTTTTGTCGATAGACAATAATTTTTTGTTGCGCTTTAAAAAAAGCCTTCGTGGCAAAAACATATGTCGGCACTTGAGCACTCTCTTCATTAAAAACACTACTCCACTCTGCACCAATAGAGAATGCACCAGTTTCTTGATAAGTTTTTTCTAACTCCACTTGATTTAAACAAAAAGAAACCAATACCGGAACTCCTTCTTGATGAACTGAGCTTTGTAAAAATTCCTTTAACTTCTGAATCTGTTTTTCATCCTTATTTTTTGATACCCAGTCTTCTAGCCATACTAAATGAACACGAGGAAAATCTGGTAAACGGATGGGATCAAATGTTGAACGAGTTTTTTCAATGGCCTTTAAAAAACTTAATTCTACTTCTTTTAGTCCCAATGTAGTATTTTGAGGGTCACTCATTTTATTTTTTTGTATGCTTAATTCTTCATTAAAATAAAATTGTGCATTCAAAGATTGTCGCAACGTAAGATTAAATTCTTTTTTCAACAGTTCTAAATTTAGCGCGCGAGTCTCACTCGGACGGTAACACTGTCCCGGAGAAAAAAAATTTATCCATTGAGGTGCTTCAGGCAAAATGAAACGCATGGCGCCTGTCGATTGAAAAAAATCATTTCTATTCACGTCTTTAAAACTTGTGCTTTGACATGAACTTAAAAAAATCGCAAAAAAACAAACGATGAATATTTTCGTCATAGTTTAACCTATTCTTATTTACTGGCGCTGAAAAAAAGCCATGACAGCTTTTTCTATTTCAAGAATTTGCTGAAGCCCTGAATGTAAACTTTGCCCACGCATATCAAAATAGCCAGGCTCATTTAACATCAGCCCTTCTGACACTTCATCGCGAGGTAACAAACGATATCCTTTGCCTACGATAATAAAATCAGCAGGAACGGTTTTTAACGTCTCACTCTCAGAAAGCTCTTGGAAATCCTGGCGAAAATCAACGGTCTCTGCAGTCACGAAAACACCTTCGCGGTCTAATAATTTATCCATTGCCACGACAGAGTAACCATTAAATAACTGCATGCGATTTACTGGTTCTGTGGGTTTCGCCACTTTTACTTTTTCGTAATCTTCTAAATCACGCCAAGCTCTAATTCTTCTTTCAAACTCTTGCTTGTCATTCTCATATCCAGCAGAAGTCTCATCAAAAAAAGTTTTTAGCTCATTTTGTAGCCAAGGATTAGTAATGCTCGAAAAAGGTAGCTTCTCATCAGTAAAGATATATAATCGGACGTTTAAATTTTGAACAAACCAATCTTTTAATTTTAAAAGTGATAGTGCAATGGTTTCCCCACTTCCAACTAAAACAATATTTTTGGCCGATGAAAAATCAGGGGATTTTTTTAAGAAATCCGCACCGTAATAAACAATGCTCTCGTCATTTAATCTTTTTTCATTGAGCGCAAAGGTATTAGAAGCGCCCATAGGATAAGTCGAATGAAATTTTCCTCTAGCATCAATGACTAAATCAAAGTCATGAAAACCTTCTACAGTTTCATGAAGAGAGTTGACGACTTCTGCGCCTAACTGTTCAAAAGCTTCTGGGTTTTCTTCAACTTGCTTTAAAATTGATTCTTTCGGATCAAGTGTAAAAACCACCCGAAATAAATCCAACAAACGCGTTCGCCCCTCAATCACTTCTTTTTGAGAAAGAAAACGTTTATGAACACGCACCACCTCGGCAGTTTTGGCGTGAGAAAAAAGATCTCCCTTTTCTACGATTGGAACTAAATAGTTTTCCCAATACTCTTTCGCCGTGGGCTTTTCGGATAATAGGTCAGGAGAAAGTTCAACCAGCTCTCTTCCAATTTCAGAAGTTAAGTCCTTCCACGATTTTTGAAATTTAAAATGAGGAAAATGAGTTTTTAATAAATGGAGATTACCACCTAGGGCTTGTTTTTTAAACAACGTTACATCAGCTCCAAGATGCTTAAAATGTAAGGCAGCATGAATGGCGAGTGGACCTTGTCCAACGACGGCTAGCTTCATAAAAGGGGTCTCCTAAAACACTAATGTTTTGAAGACCCGAGAGTATCATGAAAAACTTATTTAAAATAGACTTTAGTGTCACCCTTATCTAGGGCAGAATGCTTAGCGAATTTGTCCATAAAATCAATGAATGATTGCATCGCTTCAAAAGATGAATGCGCTTTATCAAATTCACATCCGTACTGCATGTAAGTTGTTCCATCGTCCATAACGATTTCTTTTCCGTGCTTCACGTTAACAACAACTGGAATGTATGATCCTTTAGTAAAGTACATACGCATAACAATCTCAGTTTCGCGCGCAATTTTTGAGTCTTTTCCCATTCTCCATGGAACTTGAAAAGAGCAACCATCTTGCGAAATATCGACTAGTGTAATGGGATATATTGATCCATTGTCATCAATAACAGAATAAGCACCTAAAAAATTTTGAAAAACCATACGTTCGAAAGCACGACGTTTCTGCTCTACGTTTTCTGATCTTTTTTTAACGAAATCTATAACCTTTGTTTCATTTGATTCTGACATTGAGTTCTCCCAAAGTTTGTGGCCTGTCCACAATGCCTATCGGAAGAATTTAAGACTTTTTTAGATAATCCGGTACCTGACGAATCTCCTCAAGCATCTTTAGGTAAGAATCTAATCGGGAGTAAATAATTTTTGTCTTTTGATCGTCTAAATCTAGAGAGTTAAAGTAACAGCCCTTTGAATTTTCTGCATGTTCACAATTACTAAATTTACATCTAGTGGTCGCTTCTTCCACATCTGGAAACAAACTCAAAAGCTCTGTTTCTAATAAATCATCCACTCCAAAAGAACGAATTCCAGGAGAATCAATAATGGCAAACTCTCCGGTTGCGATAATTTCACTCCAAGTGGTTGTGTGAGTTCCCTTTCCAATTTTTCCCACATCTCGCGAGAGTAATTCAATTTTAATTTGAGTTAAAGCACTAATAGCTTTACTCTTCCCCACTCCCGACTGACCTAGAAAAATACTTGTTTTATTTTTTAGTTCATTTTTTAAATCATTAAAACCTTTTGTAAAATATTGTGGCTGATAATTGGGATTTGTCGCACTCATCTCAAAACACTCAACACCAATTTCTTCTAAACGTTCGCGTTCAAAATCTAAATCAACACTTCCTGGAGTATATTCATCCATTTTGTTAAAAACAACTAAAGGTCTAATTCCCCATTGATGAGCACGCACTAAAAATCGATCGACGATTCCGCGTTTATATTCAGGCTTTGATACTGAACTTAAAATAACCATCACGTCACAATTTGCTGCAGTAACTTTTTTCTTTTTTTCGCGCACGAGTCTTCTAAAAATTTCAGTTGTTCGTGGTAGAACTTCAGTAATTGTTTTATTGGCATCTAATAAAACATAATCACCAACGACAATATTTTCTTCGTTTTTAAGTAAAT
>JAKLJM010000283.1:0-3849 GCA_023151145.1 Bacteriovoracaceae bacterium
AGTAAAAGAAATTGATAGATATATCAAATATTATAATGACGAAAGACCTCAGTGGGGGTTAAAAAGAAAAACCCCTGCAGAAGCAGGGGCTAACATGAATCTTGTTTTTTAAACTGTTCTTTTTAAAGGGTACAGATCAATCCTCCCTTTTTTTTAAATCAACTTTGATTCATCTTAGAAAAAATTCACCATAAAAAATTTAAAATGGATTTAAATAAAAACCCCTCGTGATAGAGGGGTTTCAAGACTTTAAAAATACCGAAGCAGGTCTAACAAACCAGTGCTTAGGGATAATTAAATATACCACATTTAAAAGATTGATCAATGTCGAGAGCTTCTGGCCAATGAAGGCTGCTTTGGAGGCACGGATGCTCAAGACTTTAAAAATACTAGAACTAATTATCCTAATCTTAAAACTGCTAACAACTGTTTTAAGATTATTAAAGGGCTTAGTTTAGTGTTTAGGGAGGAGAAATCCTCCCTTTTTAATTATTCTTTTAAATTTAAACCTTCTGAAAAATAGTTCAACTGCCACCGCTGTGTTTTTTGTGCTTCTTTACTAGTTGGTTTATCCCAAGATGGGTATACTCGAAATCCACGCTTGCCGAGTTGTCGTTTTGAAGAATTCGCAATAATTTTTTGCTCAATAAGGGCATCTTTAGGAAACAAGTATCTTCCAATTTTTTTTCCTTTGATGCAGATAATGACAACGAAACTAAAATCGTCCTTCGCTTCAAAGGGCGCAGTCAGTTTGTCATTCCCTCTTTTCCAAAGGGTGACAAATTGGCCGATTTTTTTTGGAGTAATTTTAGATGTTCGTTGAATATATTTCACATTGTTGAGAACATATTCACAACCACCATATTCACCAGCTTCAGAATGATTTTGAAAATGAGAAAACGTTCCTCGATTCATTTCTTTAACAAGAAAAAAATGATCATTAAATTCATTCATACTTGAGAATTTCCTTTGATAATTTTCTCTCTAAGTTTATGAACTTTTAAATCAATAAATACATACATCCAATACGAAATAACAATTGAAAAAACGAATACCAAAGAGGAGTTAACCAAATCATTTTTTATGTGAAAAACTTTTTCATTTAATCCATAAAAAACAATTATGACCAAAAAATGAATGAGATAAATATTATAAGAAAGTATTCCAATCTTTGATAAAACTTTGTTTTTTAGAAGGAATCTAATTCCTTTTTCATGGCCGAATTCTGCTAAATAAATTAACAAACCAGAAGCAAAAGATAATACGGTAAAGTTAAAAGCAGCTAACGGATAGGCGGTTGATTTATCATCTAAAACAGATGTCCCGATATAAAACAGAACGAAACAGATTCCCCAAAGAATCGAATCCGTAACTCTATTTATTTTTTTCTGACTTAGTGGCAAAAGAGCGAGTAAGCATCCAAAAATCAATTCATCAAATCGCGTATGGGTTGAAAGTTTGATAAATTCATAAGAGGCACCGTTTGAAGCGTGATATATTCTAAATGCTAATGGCATTAAAAAGAGAATAGCTAGACCAATGTAAATTTTGTTTTTTAAACGCATGAGAAAAATTAGAATTATCGGCCAAATGAAATAGAAATGTTCTTCCACCGACAGAGACCAAAAATGACTTGTTAAAGTATGAAGTTTTCCGAATATTCCGTGTGAATAATTCCCCACATGGATAAAGTAATGCCAATAAAGATTTTTAAAGTTATCCATGATCTGTGAGTTATTTTTTCCAAAATACCACAATACAGGAGTGGTAATTAACAAAGTAAAATATAAGTGTGGCCAAAGTCTAAACGCACGTTTGATCCAAAATTTTTTTAAATTAATCGTCTCGGTCTGTTCTAGTTCTATTTTTAACGCCGACGTTATAGTATATCCACTTAGAACAAAGAAGATATCTACACCAATCCAAGCATAATTTTTTGTCCATTCAAAAAAGACATTATCTGTTAAAAATTGATGATGTAGTACTACTAGCAATATTGAAATAAATCTCAACGTATCTAATTCAGGCTTCGATCTCAAATTGATTCTCTCAAACATCTTATTTCAATCCTCGATATTCTATCTTTTACTTAAAATTTTATTCAAAGAATTTGTAAATGCTTGTGTATCTTTTGCATTAAAAGTTGCAGGACCACCTGTAATACTTCCACTGTCTCGCAATTCTTTCATAAAATTTCTCATCGAAAGAATTTCTCCAATATTATCTTCGTCGTAAACTTCCCCCCTTGGATTAAGGGCCAGGGCTCCTTTTTCTACGACTTGTGCAGCAAGTGGGATATCAGCCGTGATAACTAGATCATCGTCACTTAAGTTATCGACAATATACTTATCTGCGACATCATCCCCCTTACCTACTATTTGCAATTTAATCATAGGATGCAACGGCACGTGCATCGAGGAATTCGCCACCAAAATAGTTGGTATTTGTAATCTTTGTACAAAATTAAAAATATGCTCTTTTATTACTTTGGGACAAGCATCGGCATCAACCCATATTCTTACTATTCTTTTTTTCATAGAATTAAGTATACCTTTTTCATAAATATAAGTTAATTTTAATATGGTTTATTTTTCATTCGAGGACCGCATGGGGAAAAATTCTCAATTTGGGACATTGCCAGGTAAAAAATATTTCGAACTTTTTTCATCTTCGGCGCAATTTGATCGAGAAAAGAAAGTATTCGTGAATAGACGTCCCAATATTTTAAAAGAGATGCGAAAAAAAGCGATGTCGATACCTACCTTTATTGAGTTTTTCCGACCAAGAAAAAATCGTTTCCCCAACTATCCACTTCCAGAAATCAAACCTGATTTAAATAAGTTTTTAGAAAAAAGTGATGATTTAAAAGTCATCTGGTTTGGGCATTCCAGTTTTCTATTAAATATTTCTGGAAAGATTATCTTAGTTGATCCTGTTTTTTCTAAAAGTGCATCGCCCATTAAATTTCTCATGAAACGATTTCAAGCCCCGGTTTTAAATCTCACAGAACTTCCTGCTATAGATCTTATCCTTCTTTCTCATGATCACTATGATCATTTAGATATGGATACTATAAAGTATTTTGCCAAAACCAACGTTCCTTTTTTATGTCCTTTAGGTGTGAGTTCACATTTAATCGGTTGGGGAATAAATCAAAGTCGAATAACTGAACTAGATTGGTGGCAAGAGCAAAATTTTTTTGATATTCAATTTATCTCAACTCCTGCTCAACATTTTTCAGGAAGAGATGGTCTTCATGACAATGCTACCCTTTGGTGTTCATGGGTGATCAAATCGTCACAACATAACATTTATTTCAGTGGTGATTCTGGTTATGATACTCACTTCAAAGAGATCGGTGAAAAATTTGGTCCTTTTGATATTGCCTTCATGGAAACTGGTCAATACAACGAACTTTGGCGCGAAGTCCATATGCTCCCCGAAGAAGCGGCTGAGGCTTTTTTTGATTTAAAGGCCAAAAAATATTTCCCAATTCATTGGGGCATGTTTCGTTTATCAATTCACACTTGGTTTGAACCAGTTGAAAAAATTCATCAATATTCCCTTGAGCGCAACATTCCATTAATCACACCAAAGCTCGGAGAAATTGTTGAAGTGAATGATGCTTATAAAAATAAATTGTGGTGGAAAGAGTTAATTTAAAATAAATTTTCGCCACGTTTTTTCTCATTTTCCTGAAGTAAATTTATTTCTCATCCAAGAAATTCTCATTTCTTAATCATCTTATCCGACAAAAAAGATCCACTTAAAATCAAATACTCAACTACGAGCTACGCAGATAATTGTTAAATATTTTAGTCCAAAATGCCGTTGAGCACTTCATCAGTT
>JAKLJM010000283.1:3862-4633 GCA_023151145.1 Bacteriovoracaceae bacterium
TTTTCCCTGTTAATCTTAAATATTTTTTCTATGACCGATACTCATGCGATGGGTTCAAGAAGGCCGAAGCCTCCTACAACACCACCATCGACAACACCGAAACCGCCAACGACACCGACTCAACCAACACCACCATCTAAGCCCTCTACTGAATTTAATCAGCCTTGGAAAAATGTTGATACCAGCATTGTCATTGATGCTTACGAAGGTAACTCCATTAACTGGGACAAGATGGCCAGTGATAAAAAAGTTGTTGGAGTTATCCATCGTTCAAGTATTGGTCTTAGAGTCGATAAACTCTATGAGAGTAGAAAAAAGATTGCCGAAGAAAGAGGTTATCTGTGGGGCGCTTATCACCTAGGAAGTCCTGGCAATACAATTAAACAAGCAGAATTATTTCTTTCACTAGTGGGGGATAATCCTAACACTTTAATGATTTTAGATTTGGAAGATACTGGTTCAGGAAAATTTATGTCTATCGATGAGGCAGTCGTTTTTATGGAATATGTTCATGAAAAAACTGGTCGCATTCCCGTTGTTTATGCCAACCATACAACTACGATACAATTAAATAAAAAAGTAAGCTCAAATCCCCTCTTTCAACAATCTAAACTTTGGTATGCGCGATTCAAATCAAACGTAACGGATTTCCCTGAAGGTATTTGGAAAAATTATTTCCTTTGGCAGTTTTCGAGTGAGATAAATTGTTCACAGACTGGAACCTGTCTTTATAATGTCCCTGGTACAAGCTCTGATATGGATGTAAATGTT
>JAKLJM010000284.1 GCA_023151145.1 Bacteriovoracaceae bacterium
TTTATTTTTATACTCAACAAATGCGACTACTTTTACATAATTCACACCTTCAGATGTCTTAGGAAATTCAGGTAAATACATTGTATGTATAACTTCAACATCATTGCGGCTTAAATGATTTGAAATATTTTTCTTTAAGTAATCATTCAATCTTCCAACTGATCTAAAAGTTTCAGGTGACGATTTTAGTAAGTCATCAATTCTGACTCCTAGAACTTTATTTTGTAATTCCTTAGAAACTTGGATTTCTACAGCTGATCTGGGAACTAGAATTCTCGCTTCTAGGTTGCTTACAAGTGCCCCGTAACTTAATACACTTAATGCAAAGGCAATGGTCATTGGCTTCATTTTCATAGTCTACCTCACTAAATTTTCGGCAAAATATAATAGGGGTTCTGCTTTGAGGAGAAGGCGTGTAATATTTACATGAGATAAATCAAGGAAACAGGACTTACACATGCTTAACTCTTTTAGTTTTACCGAATTATTCTCTGTAACGCTGATTCTATTTTCGGTCATTGATATTTTAGGCGCTATCCCCTTCATTCTTCAGCTCAAAGAGAAGTTCGGCCAATTACAAAGTGGAAAAATCACCATCATCTCAGGCGTACTACTTTTTTCATTTTTATTAGTCGGTGAATCTATTTTAAGTCTTTTTGGTGTAGACGTTCAATCCTTTGCGGTTGCCGGTGGATTGATTATGTTTTTTCTAGGTCTAGAGATGGTTTTAAATATTGAGATCTTTAAGCACGACCCTCATCATGATATGAAGTCTCCCATTGTTCCCCTGGCCTTTCCGCTCATTGCGGGCGCTGGTTCAATGACCACACTTATTTCACTCAATGCTGAATACTCTAGAATCAACATCATTACCGGAGTTCTTCTTAATCTCTTTATTGTTTATTTAGTTTTAAAATCATCGAGTCTTATATCTAAATATGTGGGTCCTGCAGGAAGTGTAATTTTAAGAAAATTTTTTGGTACTATTCTTTTGGCCATGGCCATTAGATTAATTAAAAAGAATTTTATTGGTATTTAATTATCGAAAAACAGGAATACTCATAACAAATGTCGTGGGTAGTCCCTCTTTGACAAAAATCTCACCACCGTGTGCCTTAAGAGTTTGACTACAAAAATAAAGCCCAATTCCTAAATTATCGCTTTCATTTTTTTTGCTTGAAATAAATGGCTCAAAAATTCTGGTTTTAATTTTCTCTGGAATTTCTGGAGTATTATTGATGAATTCAAATAGTACACGCTCATCTAATATACTCACTTTCAATTTCATCTCTACTGGCTCTTGTGAATCTTTGGCCATTGCTTCAATTGAATTCTTGCGTAAATTTTCTAAGACCTGGTTAAACAATATGACGTCTGATCGAATACAGAGATGAGCATCAATTGAAGGATCAATTTGTAATTGAATTGTGTCTTGTAAGGTCTCGATCACTTCCAAAAACTGGCGAAGTGTATAACGTTTAAGATAAACTTCTTTTTGACCTTTAATCTGTAGACGCACATTAGAGATGAGACGCGATAGATACTCTAGATCTTCGATAATATTATTGACGTTATCTTGCCACGAGTTTTGATTTTTCTGAGAGCTAAGAAGCTCTAGGCGCGATAATGAACGATTGAGGGGATCAATCACTTCATGCATAAGAATAGAGGTGATCTCTCCCATTTGTGAAAAATTCGACTGACGTTTTTTCGTTTTTCCATACTCTATGCCGTTTCGAACAACATCGATAATTTCTGATGGAGTACATCGTTTTTCCAAAAAAGCGTAGACCCCATACTTTACAGATTCTATAGCAATATCTTTGGTCGCAAATCCCGTAAGAAGAATTAATGGAGTGAGAGATTTTTTATCGTGTAAATATTTTGCTAAATGAATCCCATCCCCATCGTCCATGAGATAGTCAGATAAAATGACATCGAATTCTTGATTGTCTAAAAGCTCAATGGCCTGATTTGCAGAAAAACATAAAGTAGGAGCACCTAAACTTGCTAATAACTCTCCATAAAATGAAGCTAAGACCTTATCATTTTCAACAATCAGAATGGAAATCAGTTGTCTTCTCTCTTGTTTTCTACATTTTCTTCTTTTTCTTCTATTTCTTCTTTTTCTTCAAAATCGCTGGTATCAAAGATATAACCGTGACCTTTTTTAGTTACGATTATCTTAGCATACTCCCCTAGTTTTTTTCTTAGAATACTTAGATGAGTGTCTAATGTTGTGGAATTAATTTCGGGTGCATCCCAGACATTTCTCATAATATCTTCACGGGAAACTAATTTTCTTTCAAAATTTGCGATATAACGAAGCACTTTATATTCTTTGCTTTGCAATTGAATATGTTGATCTTTAATTCTAATTGAAAAGGAGTCATCAAAAAAAGTCACCATAGATGGCTTTGCAAGAGCATCTAATTTCAGTTGTTGTTTTGCTTTGGCGATTTTATTTTTAATTCTTGCAATCAATTCAGCATTACTAATAGGCTTTACGACAAAATCTTCTGCACCAACGTTTAGAGCTTCTATTAAATTGCGTTCTAAATACTCCCCAGTAATCATAATCACAGGTACTTTTGGTTTTACTTCACGAAAACTTTTTAAAACCTCTAGACCATTCATGATGGGCATATTCCAATCTAATAACATCAGATCACAATCAATTGAAGGAAGTGACTTTACCACCTCTTCTGGATTGTTAAACATCTCTAAATCAAACTCGCTTCCAAGAACCTCTGAATAGAGCTTTAAATTTTTGTTCAAATCGTCTACGACTACTAACTTCATGTCTAATTCCTATTATCCCAATTGAATGAGCTAAGTGCCTGATGTTAAAAGAATGATTAAATTCTAAAGGAGAATACAAGATAATAGAAAAGATTTAACTTTAAATATTCTTAAGTGGAGTGCTGTAAATGAATGAAGTTATGTAATTGACTGAATTTAAAAGAATGATTTGGTGGGCGTTGAGGGGTTCGAACCCCCGACATCTACCTTGTAAGGGTAGCGCTCTCCCAGCTGAGCTAAACGCCCAAATCATTAGGTGACGACAAATTTAGGCGATCCCTAGGGCTTCGTCAATTTATTTTTTGCTATTTTCTTTAAAATAGCTTAAAAGTTCTGAGTGTCAAACTTTTAACTACCCCTACAAACAAACGGAGTTTAACCGATGAAAAAAGCACTTACTTTGTTACTAGCTTCAGCTTTTAGTTTTCTCGCTATTGCACAAGCAAAAGAAGTTGTCGTGTACACGGCAAGAAACGAACAATTAATAAAACCCTTATTTGACGCCTATACTAAAGAGACGGGTGTTACTGTAAAATTTATCACTGATAAAGAAGGGCCCTTGTTACAAAAATTAAAAGCTGAAGGAGCTGAAACTCCTGCTGATATTTTAATGACTGTTGATGCTGGCAATTTATGGTTAGCGGCCAACGAAGGTGTGCTACAGGCAATCGACTCTAAAACGCTTAAAACCAATGTCCCTAAACATTTAAGAGATCCTGCTAATAAATGGTTTGGTTTATCAGTAAGGGCAAGAACAATTTTCTACAACACTGAAAAAGTAAAACCAGAAGAACTTTCTACCTATGAAGATCTCGCTGGTGAAAAATTCAAAAAACGTCTGTGTTTAAGAACTTCAAATAAAGTATACAATCAATCTCTGGTAGCGATGATGATTGCGGAACATGGAGAAAAGAAAACTGAAGAAATCGTAAAAGGATGGGTCGCTAACTTAGCAACGGACGTCTTTCCTGATGACACTAAACTTTTAGAAGCAATTCACGCTGGACTATGTGATATTGGTATTGCTAA
>JAKLJM010000285.1 GCA_023151145.1 Bacteriovoracaceae bacterium
TTCAGTATAGGGAATATCTCTATAGCAAGTTGTATTGATTTGTTCTTCGCGATACTCAGTGCCTTTTAAGATGTTTTCTAAAGAAAAACTTTCTTCTCTTTGGCCTTGAAAAGTAAAACCTTTTTCAGATTCTGCTTTAGCATTTAATGTACTTAAAAGTGTTAAGCCTAAAAAAAGCATAACGACTTTAGTGTAAGTGTGAAATGACATAACCCCTCTCTCTTTTAAAAGTGCGCGTTATTTATTCAATCTCATAGCGGAAATAAGAACGGCAATTTTAAATACCCTTAAGAAGAGTTAAGTAACTAAGATGTCATATTTTTTATAGGAAATGTAAGATTTGTTTTTTTATAGGTGTCAAAAAGGTTCCAGGAACCCTGTTAAGGGTTCCTGGAACCTTTTCTATGCGTTAGTTATTTTCCGGCACGTTTTAATATTTCATCCAAGATAATTTGCACTTGATCTATAGGTAAAACACCTTCTATTTTTACTCCGTTAATCAAATAAGTTGGAGTAGAGCGCACGTTAAAAGGTGCTGCTGCATTGATTAAAGCAACAACTTTCTCTTTGGTCTTTGGATCATTAACACAGGCTTCAACGCCTTCACGTTTTGCAATACCGTTTAAAAATTCAGAGGTAATACGATCTTGGTTTTCAAAAATTTCATCATGAACTGTATCAAACTTTGGACCCACACAAGCTGAGACATAAGCTGCGCGACAAGCTAGATCGTGTAGCGGACGTTCCATATTGGGATTACAATTTACATCAAGAGGATAAAAGTAATAATCAATTTGAATTTTCCCTTTATACAGCTCGGCTAATTTTTTTGTTTGTTCGCTTAACATCTTACAAGCTGGACATTGAAAATCTGAAAAAACCGCCATTTTAATTGGAGCATTGTCCGCTTTGGCGATTTGAAACTCACTGGCAGGATTCGGAGTTCCTAAGTTTGGCATTTTGTAATACTGATCAATAAGGCTTACGGCAATTGATGATTTTGCCGTTTCTTTCGCTAGGATATTAGCGCGAACGAAGTAGCCAGCAACAACGGTTAAAACTAAGAAAATTCCTAGGACTCCAAAGTTTGGCTTATAGTCTGAACTTTTTTTGTAAAACATAAACAGCATTGCTGCCGAAGCTGCATAATATGCCGTACACATTGGACACAGACCACCGAGTGCGATTAAAGAGTAAAAAAACAAAATCACACAACCAATCATATTAATGATTAAGGTGAAATAAACAGTTCTTTCATATTCTTCATTTTTTAAAATTAAACCTAGTAGTGCCAGACCACCGATAATGACTCCAAAAATAGAAGTCGGAACGAGTAAAAGGTTTCCAAGTGGAGAGAGTGTGGTTTTATCGCAATTAAAAAATGAATTGAAATTACAAAGTGATCCAGACTCAAGACCAGTTGGGTACTTGACGCCAAAATAGTGATTGGTTAAGTAAAGTGAAATTCCGACCATCAACAATCCAAACAGCAAAGTTAGTGCCGTCGTTGAGATGCTGGAATCTTGATACAGTGATTTTCCTTTCATAGATTCTCCTTATTAGTCATTCTGTTTTTCATTAAGTAAAAGTGGCGTTAAAATATTAATTAATTTTGTTGTTTTAAAAATACCAAGAGCACCTGATTCAAAGTGAATAACCACTTCTTGTTTTGAATGGAAAGAATCTTGTAATAATTTTTCCAATTCAATAATTGTACTAATTGTTTGTCCATTTACACGGCAAATAATATCACCAATATTTATGTCAATGTCTCTAGCATACGAATTCAATCCTACGTATGTGACGGCAAGCTTTCGTTTGTCTTTTGCCAGAAGTTCAATGAAGTGATCAAATTTTTCACTGGCAAATTCAGCCAGGGCTTCAATAACCAGAAAATTCACCTCTTGAATGACCATTCCTTTATAGCTAATAAATTTACGTTTTAATAAATTATTGGCGGTATAAAGATTCTCTTCTGGAAATGGTAACGCTTTAGTTTTGGTTGTAAACTTTTTACCCTCGCGTAGATATTCTAAAGTCAGTTCTGTATCGAGAGGAATCAATCGTACGACATCGTGAATATTTCGATGTCGCAAATCGCTATGGTTTTTAATAATTCCATGGGAATCAAATTCAAATTCATTAATCTTTAAAAGGATGTCACGTGTTTTTAACCCAGCATTTTCTATTAAACCGTGACTTAATATAGTTGTGACAATAACTCCGTCATGATTAGGAGCTTGTAAGTAGCGAGCATTGTCTGGTGAATTCTTTTGAAAATGGCAACCTAAGTTTGTCAGGTAGGTGTTTTTGCCTGTAATTAAATTGTGCAAGACAATTTTAATAAAGCTAACTGGCGTGATATAACCAATGTTGTTTGCTCCAAGTGCAATAGCAGTATTTAAACCAATAATTTTTCCGTTTTCACTAATGGCCGGTCCACCGGAATTTCCAGGATTAATGGCTGCATCAGTAACAATACGTTCACATTCAGTTTCAGTACCATAGACAAAATTAGTGACTTTACCACTAGAGACATTGGGCTCTTCCATGCCTAAGGGATAACCAATAGCACGAATATTCATATCTCTTTTTATAAGATCTTCATTTTCTAACTCTAGTGACGGCAATTCTGGAATGATTTTTTTCATTCGTTGAAGTTCATCATTTTCAAGTTTAAGTAAGGCAATATCCGGCTCTGAGGTTTCGATCATGCCGACAAGGGATACTTCAAATGTTTCTTCGCTGGTGAGCATGGTTCTTATTTTAAATCGAAAACCATTCTTTACGACGTGGGCGTTGGTTAAAATATAACCTTCTTGATTTTGGAGGCGAATAAAGGCACCAGAACCCGCCCAATAACTAGTTCGAATGTTTCGAGGGTCTAGAACTTCAGAGAGGTCAGTCTCTGTAAAACCTTCGACACTTATTTGTACGACGGCACTGATTATTTTTTCGAGTTGATTATCTTTCAACGTGTCTCCCTAGGTATAAAAACATTCCAATTTCTTAAAACTGTTTTATTTCTCCGGTATGAGTGAAAGCGTTCATCTGTGAAAGTGTTTATTTCGGAATCAATAATTTTTGCTTTCGGATATTGGATTTTTAAATCAGAAATCAGTTTAGCTGTTAAATCAAAAAAGAGTTTTTGATTTTTTTGAGCGTAGTATTTTTCTTCATTAAAATGAGTTTTGAAATCGGGCTGTACTTCAAAGCTATTGCCCCTAATATGTGGTCCCAAAAATATAGTATGTGGCCGGCAATCTTGAATTTTTGAATTGAGAGAGATTTGATTTTTTACTCCCATCCATCCAGCATGAACAAAAGCATTACCTTTTTCTCCAAGAAAAAGTACAGGAATACAATCTGCTGTTAATATTGCCAATATGTGTTTTTTGTCTTGATCAATAAGGGCATCAGCTTCTGCTAAGATTTCATTTTCTTCTGGATACTGTGAGCAAAGAACAACATCATCACTATGAGTTTGTTTAACTCTTTTTAGTAAAAGATTTGGTTTCGAATTATGAACTTCAAAAATACCACTGGGGAGAAGTTGTGAATAAACGATGGCCATGGGGTAATCCTAATACAAGAAAAATTTATGCTTTAGGGGTATTCGCAATTGTTAGAATATCTTGGAATATTTTAGGGGGAGGGACTTCAAAACGCAATTTTTCTCTGGTGATGGGGTGAACAAAGCCTAAGATCTTAGCGTGCAAAAAGGGAAAGCTACAGTTACTTAATAGTTCCTGGTAATCTGCCCCCATGCGCAAGATATGCTCCTTTGGATTACCATAGAGAGGATCCATGAGAAGAGGG
>JAKLJM010000286.1 GCA_023151145.1 Bacteriovoracaceae bacterium
TAAAGAACTCATGGACAATGACGATGAACTAGAAGAGCTTGATGACCTAGAAAATGATGAATTTGATGGGGAATTAGATCAAGAACTAGATGGGGATCTAGATCAAGAACTAGATGATGAACGAGAAGATGATCTCCCTGGCCAACAAGCTGGTGACAATTTAATTAAGGACTCGCAACAAAAGAAAAACGTTGCTGATCAAAACAACAGATCACCAAATAACAACAATCGTCCAGCGCCAAGAAATCAGCCACCTCAACCACGTCGAGAGCCTACAGGCCCAAATAATCGCAACGACAATCGCCCTCACCATAACCGTGGGCCAAATCGTCATGATAATCGTGGACCAAGACCAGATAATAGAAATCCTGAAAATAGAACTAATGAAAATAGAACGAATGATCAGCGCCCACACAATCGGCCAAATCATCAAAACCAACCGCGTCCTAACAATAGACCACATCACCAACAAAATAGAACGCCAAACAACAACGGCAATCAGAACCCTCAGAATAAAAAACCACAACAATAAAAAAAAGGCCCGCTTAAAGCGGGCCTTTTTCATTTAAAAGTCACAATTTTTTGGAGTTCTTGGAAACGGAATAACATCACGAATATTTGTCATTCCTGTAATATACATAATAGCTCGTTCAAACCCTAAACCAAATCCAGCATGGGGAACGCTTCCAAATCTTCTTAAGTCTAAGTACCACCATAGAGGATCTTGTTGCATATTAAGTTCGTCCATACGGCGTTGTAAAAGCTCAAGCTTGTCTTCTCTTTGTGAGCCACCGATAATTTCGCCAATACCTGGCACAAGAATATCCATGGCACGAACAGTTTCGTTATCTGGATTTAACTTCATATAAAAGGCTTTAAATTGTTTTGGATAATCAGTCACGATGACTGGAGCCTTAAAATGTTCTTCCGCTAAAAAGCGTTCATGCTCCGTTTGTAGCTCATGCCCAAAACCAACTGGGTATTCGAATTTTTTCCCACACTTCTCTAAAATGGCCATTGCGTCTCGATATGTGACTCTTTGAAACTTTGAATCTCTTACGTGTTTTAATGTTTCAATATGATCAAGTTTTAAAACAGATTCTTCACGCGACAATAAAAACTCTAATTCCTTTGAGCAATAAGTGAGGGCATGATTAATCATATATTTAATATAATCTGCACCAAGCTCTGCCACTTCATCAAGACCAGCAAAAGCAATCTCTGGTTCAATCATCCAGAATTCAGAAAGGTGGCGAGTGGTATTAGAATTCTCTGATCTAAATGTTGGGCCAAAAGTATAAATTTGACCAAGCCCCATAGCATAACACTCGCCTTCAAGCTGCCCAGTCACACAAAGAAATGCTTCTTTCCCAAAATAGTCTTTTGAAAAATCTACTTTCCCATTTGTTTTAGGGAATTTTTCTGGCTCATTTAAATTAAATGAAGTCACCGCAAACATCTCACCTGCTCCTTCAGCATCAACGGCCGAAAGAATGGGCGAGTTTAAATAGAAAAATCCGCGCTCAGAAAAGAATTTATGAGTCGCTTGGGCCAATTCATGGCGAACACGTGCCACGGCCCCAAATGTGTTAGTACGAATTCTTAAGTGAGCTTGCTCGCGTAAAAATTCCAATGATGTTGCTTTCTTCTGTAAGGGATACTCTTCAGTCGTTCGTCCAATGACTTCAATTTCAAGCGCCAACATCTCTACAGGTTGTTTACCATTACTCGCAACAATTTTTCCTTTTACACCAATAGCAGAACCCATCAATAAGCTAGCGACATCTTGATAGTTAGGTAAAGTAGCATCAACAACAATTTGTAAACTATCTTGATCAGATCCGTCATTTAAAACGACAAATGAAAACTTTTTCGAGTTACGAACAGAACGAATCCATCCTTTCACAACGACTTCTTGATCAATGGGTTTAGTAGTAAAAATTTCTCGAATTAATGTTCTCTTCATCATAAATCCTTTATAAATATCTTTTTTCTAACTTTATTAATTACTTATTTATAATATGTTTCTTTTAAAACTTTTAAATCAGCACTCGATAAACGTGCTCCAAACTGCGTCACTAACTTCGAAGCACTAGCACAAGCAAGTCTGCCGGCCAAGTTAAAATCCGCACCTTTTGAAAGAGCAAATAAAAATGCTCCCGCAAATAAATCCCCCGCCCCATTGGTATCAACCGCAGTGACTGGCATGGTGACAATTTCAATTTCTTTTTTACCATCAAATAACGTTGCGCCTTTGGCCCCGGTGGTGATGGCATAGGCTTTTGTTACTTTTTTTAATTCAATGATTGCTTCACTTAAATAAGCTTTTCCAGTGAACGCCAATGCTTCTGATTCATTACAAAATAAAAGATCAAGAGGCTTATCCCCGATCATTTCCATGAGACCGTCTTTGAAATAAAGCACCATATTTGGATCAGAGAACGTTAACACTTTTAGGACATTATTTTTTTCGGCAATCTCGCGCGCTTTCACTGCAGCTAGTTTCCCAGTTGGACTGGCCACTAAATAGCCTTCCATATACAGCATATGGGAATTTTTTATCTCGTCGGCGATTAATTCTTTTTCTGCAAAAGTAGAAGTAATACCTAAAAATGTATTCATGGTTCTATCTGCATCAGGAGTAACCATCACCATACATTTTCCCGTCATTCCAGACTCGCGATTTTCAGCATTTAAATTTGTCGCTAGCCCTGAAGCCGTTAAATCTTTTAAGAAAAAATCTCCCGTTTCATCATTGGCCACCTTACAAGAATAAAAACCTTTTCCCCCTAAATGAGCGAGAGAAACCATGGTGTTCGCTGCAGAACCCCCACCAGCACGTTTATGTTGAACTCCATTCAGATTTTGAATAAGTGTATTTTGTCTCTCTTCATCAACTAAAGTCATCAACCCTTTTTGCACGTCCATTTTTGCTAAAAAATCAGGTGAAACCTCAAACTCCATATCAACAAGAGCATTTCCGATGCCATAAACATCAAATTTTTTATTTTGATTAAAAAAAACGGTCGAATTCGTTACAGAAGTCATGAAATCTCACTTAGATAAAGGTGAATAAAATTGATACCAAATTTTAAATTTGATACATTATTTTAATCAATCTTTGGAGCGAAGAAAAGTTATATGTCAAAAAAAACGTTGAGTAGTCTTAGTGATTTAAAAATTTTAAGCAACGGCAATGAAAGCTCCGCTGCTTCTCAAACTCCCCCTCGGCCAACCTCGGTCAAAAAAGTTGAACATAATGGTTTTGTGCCCCAAGGTGTCACAATAAAAATGCGACTAGAAAAAAATCAACGCGGTGGAAAAATTGTCACTGTCCTCTACGCTCTTCCTTATGAGCGAAGCTATTTTGAATCCCTAACCAAAGAGTTAAAAAACAAAGTGGGCTCAGGTGGAACCTTAAAAGAAGAAATCACTGATAAAAAGGCCGAACTCTCCATCGAAATTCAAGGTGATCATCAATCTCGCCTTTATAACATCCTTCGAGAAAAAGGATTTTTGATCAAAGGATTTAAAAACTGCCCCACTTGAGTGGGGCTCAATTTTTGACTCTTGATATGTAATCATTGATTTTAAACTATTTTTAATTAAATTATATTAAGAGTTTATCTCTTTATTTTACTTAAGGGCCTTGCTGTTTCACTCTTCATGAACCAAGGCTGCCCAAATCCCAAATGTAAAGTCCACCAACAAGTTCTCTTTCAAAAGAAAGACGGTCACTATTTTCGTGAAGATGATGCCAAATACATTCAGCGTTTTAAATGTAAGATTTGTGGTAAAAAATATTC
>JAKLJM010000287.1 GCA_023151145.1 Bacteriovoracaceae bacterium
AAGATATCAGCAAGGGACTCTTTATCGTTTGTGCGATAAAAAATCCCTACTAAATCTTTATTGGCCAAAGAATTGGCAGAAAAAAATAGAAAGAATACGAAAAAAAGAAAATTACGCAAATCAAAATCCTAAAACATTAATTTTGATATAGTGTACATCCCTCTTTCTTTAAATCAATTCTAAAATCAGCAGTTAAACAAGAATACACCGGATAAGTTTGTTGACCATAAGACGCTTTCGCCTTTACTTCAATTCTTCCACTCTCATCTACTTCGCATGGATTATTCATCGTACACTTTTTACCAGATTCATTTCCAGTATTATTGATCCCAATAACCGTACGTGTCCCAGATTCGATAATTGGAGAACCAGATGTCCCGCCAATCGTATTACATCCTGTAGCTGAGTAACGAATCGAATCTTTCATCGTATAATCTGCTTCTTTTAAAACAAAAATAAAAGCATCAATATTACATCTATAACCGCGATCCCAGTAGCCCGAAACGATATCGATCGGAAGCCCTAGAGATGGGCGATCACCATCAAGAATAAAAGAGTCTACTCCACGAGCTTTTAGATCATTATAAGTTTCTTTTAATTCATAATAAGCCACATCTGTATCTGTCATTGTGGCATACAAAACTTTTGTCGCATTAACTGGAATAAGTTTTTGGCCATTATTATAAACCTTCATCGAACGATTAAGAGCGCGGTTATAAATAACCTCACCTGGCTTAACCATTCCACCAAACATACCGTTTGAAACACAATGTCCGTTAGTCATCACCACTGCTTTTGCAGCGTCAGGCATACCTGAAAAACGAATCACCGAACCTGAACAATTAGATAATTTTACAATTCCATTAAAATCATAACTTGAATCTAGCTGAACTTCAGACTTAAGAGTTAAAGCAAGTGCATCAAATGGTGCCTTTGGGAAAGCATAAGCCACTGATGGAGTTAAAGAAAAAAGAACTGCCCCTGTCACTAACAGAGATTTAAAAGATTTCATTCATTCGTCCTTGAAAGAGTGAAAGTAACTATTTAATTAGGATTAATCTTTAGAAACGTTGTGGCCAGTAAATCTTAAGGATGTTTAAAGATGTAAGAAAAAAGGCGTCAAAGATAAAATCTTGACGCCTTTTAATGAAACTATTTCAAAAACAACATATCGTAATATTTCGGCAAACGATAATAGTGAGTCGGAATCAACTCTTCTAATTCGTTACAGATGGTAGCGATTGAAACTGAAAGTGGCATTAATTCATTGGCAATTTTTTCAGCATGTTTTTGATGATCATCTACATGCACATGAATTTCTTTTTGCAACTGATTGGCCTTTTCATTAATTTCATCAATTTTTTGCGAAACTAATTTATAAGCATTAGTTTCAAATTGTGAAGTCATGCCAATTTCTTTTTGCTGGCGAATAATACTGCCTAAGAAATTTTTATACTCAAGACCAGAGGGAATAACTGACTGATGAATCATGTCGACCATGGTTTCAAATTCAATTTCTCTTACTTTAATATATCTTTCTAAAAGAATATTATAGCGAGTTTGCACTTCTTCTTGTTGAAAGACACCCAGATTTTCTAAGAAAACTGTTTTTTCTGGCTGACTTAAAACTTTTAAAGCTTCTGGAGTTGTGCGGTGGTTTGGCAACCCTCTTCTCTTAGCTTCTTCGACCCATTCTTTAGAATAACCATCGCCATTAAAGACCACGTGGAAAGCATTTTTCGTCCAATGCTTAATAATATTTGTTAGGGCTTGATCAATAGAAGTTCCACTTTGTAGATCTTTTTCAAGCATTGCATTTGATTCAATCATAACTTCTGCTACAGCAGAGTTTAAAATAGTCATAGGAAAACCGATCGCTTGACTAGAACCAACAGCTCTAAATTCAAATTTATTTCCCGTAAATGCAAAAGGCGAAGTGCGGTTTCTATCAGTATTGTCTCTTAATAAATGAGCCAGCTGATTTGTCCCTAAATCAATCACTTTATTTTCACGTGGAGTAAAAGTCGTGTCTTCGTGAATCGATTTAAAAATTGAATTAAGCGTATCGCCTAAATAAGCAGAGATAATGCTTGGTGGGGCTTCATTGGCACCCAAACGATGATCGTTTCCAGCGCCAGAAATTGTCATACGAATCATTTCAGAATGACGGCGTAAAGCTTCTAAAATCATCGCCACCGTAGCAAGGAAGCGCATATTTTGATGAGGCTCAGCTCCTGGCTCTAATAAATTTAATCCAGTGTTATCACTCATTGACCAGTTCACATGTTTTCCAGAACCATTAATTCCAGCAAATGGTTTTTCATGTAAAAGCACAACCATTTCATGTTTTTCGGCCACTCTTTTTAGAACTGACATTAAAAGCTGGTTATTATCGGCCGCAACGTTGGCTTCTGAAAAAATCGGCGCGATTTCAAATTGTCCAGGCGCCACTTCGTTGTGACGAGTTTTTGCGGGAACACCTAAACGATGAAGCTCAAAATCAAATTCTTGCATGAAAGCCAAAATACGATCAGGAATTAATCCAAAATAATGATCTTCTAATTGTTGATTACGAGTCGTGAGCGCACCAAATAACGTTCTTCCAGTCATCACTAAGTCTTGGCGAGCGTAATAAAAAGCTTTATCCACTAAGAAATATTCTTGTTCAGCTCCACAAGTCACCTCTACTCTTTCAGTTTCTTTGTGACCTGCTAATTGTAAAAATTTTGTCGCTGCTACGTTGAGTTTCGCAATTGAACGAAGAAGTGGTGTTTTCACATCCAGCGCTTCTCCGTGATAAGAAACAAACGCTGTTGGAATACAAAGAGTGCGCCCATTAGCGCCTTCCACTAAAAACATCGGGCTCGTTAAATCCCAAGTCGTATATCCTCTGGCTTCAAACGTTGAGCGCGATCCACCGTTTGGAAAAGATGAAGCATCAGGCTCCCCTTGCATTAGCTGACTTGCTGATAATTTTTCAATAGGCTTGCCATTTTTTAATTGAAAAAAAGCATCGTGTTTTTCTGCCGTTCCACCTGTTAAAGGTTGAAACCAGTGGCAAAAATGAGTGGCGCCATTTTCACTGGCCCATTCAGTTACTACGCGAGCAACGATTTCTGCGTGTTCTTTTTTAACCACGCCACCTTTATCTACCACCGCGAGAATTTCTTTTTTTACTGTTTCTGGAATATCTTGAGAGGTTTTAAAATCAAACGTTAACTCTCCATAATAATCACTGACTTTTTGAACTCTACCGCGATTATCAAGAGGCTGCTTAAAGGTACGAATGGTTCTGTTGATGGCTTGAGAACGTAATCTAGAAACTGTGTCTAATGACATAATTTTCGGGCCTCCCGTCCCATAGGAAAATGTAAGTGAAAAGTTATACTTTATAAAAAGTTCAACCTTTTCCCTTTCATATTTTAGAGAGGATTGCGGGCTTTATGCAATGAAAATTCTTTAAATTTTACTTTAAATTTTTTGGATCTTTCTACTTTAGAAGCTGAACGATCTCGATAGGATTTGTAGGAAGGTCAATCGTTAGGTCTTGGGCCTTCACTTTTTGACCAATGAGCATGAGGCTCGCAAGAATAAAAAATAACATTCCACCCAATAAAGCTTGTACGTCTTCTGGCAACACAGCATACCTCAAAAATTAATAGTCATTTGGTGAATTTTTAGTAAATATGACTCAAACCGGCAAGAATAAAATGGAAAAAACCAAAAAATCTCAATTCAGCATTAATGGCTCCACCGTGGATGTGGCGCTATCTCTTTATGATCACGATAAAA
>JAKLJM010000288.1 GCA_023151145.1 Bacteriovoracaceae bacterium
ATTTTTTACATAATTATTTTTTATGTTGGCACTTGCAATCGCTTGATGATTAAGTACATCTTTAATTGCATTCGCTTCAATAAAATTTTTGACTGCTGGGATCTCTCTAGTCGTACTTTCTGAGATTGAAAGTGAATTTTTATTTGTATAAATATATGCTTCAATTTCAGGTAAGCTACTTGGCCAATATTTTCCATCGGCAGTTACTCTTCCACCAAGTTCTGCATACTTTAGACAAGTACCTAAATCTGAAAATATAAATTTTTCAGGAAATCCACTCATCTCATATTTAAGCCACTTCTGAGCATCCACGTCTTTTAATAGACGAGCTAAGCGCATTGCTTTCATTAAATGACGCTCAATCGTCATATCTTCTGTTTCCATCTCTCTGAGTAAACTCTCGGACAGAGCGCCTGCCTCTCTAAAATGAGACAACTCTGAATTAATATTCAACTTATTCATAAACAAATCCTTGTTAGCGGTTATTATTCAACTTTGCTACGACGCTGTCAAAGCAACTAAAGAATTTGAATCACAACCTATTAATATCACTGCACATTGCTAATGAATGAATTTTAAATAAATTTTCATGCTAAACATCCGATAATGTGGTAAAATAAGCTAATAGGAGGGCTCTATGCTTAAAAGAGAATTCGTTAAAAACAACCTTGTCCCAGGAACGCTTTACAGACGAAGTGAGCTTGAAGAATTCAGCACAAGCATAGATCGCCACCTAGCTCAGTTAGTGAAAGATGGGACGCTTAAAAAAGTCGGGCCTGGCCTTTATCTGCATCCAGAAAAAAGTAAGTGGGGTGAAAAGTCTTCTGAAGATAGAAAGCTAGTCGAGGCCTTCTTGAAAGATGATCGCTTCCTAATGTTCTCATTTAATAGTTATAACGGACTTGGCCTTGGTACCACTCAACTCTATAACCAAACAGTCGTTTATAATCATAAACGCCACGGTAAATTTAAACTTGGAAGTCGTACTTTTGATTTTCGAATGAAACCAGATTTCCCAACAGAATTTACCAAAGAAAGCTTGCTTGTTGATATGCTCAACAATCTCTCTGAACTCGCAGAAGATCCTGAACTTGTAGTTCGGGCATTGGAAAAAAAACTTTTAAGCTTTGATCGACAGTCTCTAGAAAATGCGGTCAAATTATATGGCAAAGTAAAAACTAAAAAGCTAATCAAAGAATTATATGGCAAAGATCTTCCTGCATAATGACCCTGACTTTAAAGGCTTAATCAATCAAGTCTCGCAAGATTTGTCTATATCACCTTTTCTAATCGAAAAGGACTACTGGATAATGCATGTACTTTATGGCCTTCAATCACAAGGATACGAATTTGAACTAAAGGGTGGAACATCTCTTTCGAAAGGATATAGAATAATTCATCGTTTCTCGGAAGATATAGATCTTAAAATTCTACCTCCACATGGAATAACAATCCCGCAAAGAAAAAATCAAACAAGTAAAACACAGGTTAAATCTCGTAAAGATTATTTTGAGGAACTAGCGTCTGAAATAACAATTGATGGAGTTACGACATCAAGAGCAAATGAATTTGATAATGATAAATTTTTTAGTGCTGGGATTAATCTTCACTTTAACTCTGTCACAGAACAAATCTCTGGTGTAAAGCCAGCAGTATTACTCGAAGTTGGATTTGATGATACGACTCCAAATAAACCAATCACTATTTCGTCATGGGCCTTTGATAAAGCCTTTTCTTTGGCTCCTAAGGATTACATTGATAATAGAGCCATTGAAGTAAAGTGTTATATCCCAGAGTTTACTTTTGTTGAAAAGCTCCAAGCTGTAGTAACAAAATTTAGAAAATATAAAGAAACAAACACTTTTGAAAAAAACTTCATTAGGCATTATTACGACCTCTATTGTTTGCTCGAATTACAGGAAATTCAAAGTTTTATTGGCACTCAAGATTACATCAAAAGAAAAAAAGAAAGATTTCCTAAGGCTGATGATCCTCTAACTTTACACACAAACAATGCATTTACACAGCTAAATCCATCAGATTTTGAGTTGTTTAAGAAAAATTATGAATTAACTTCTAGCTTATACTACAAAGGCCAAATTCCCCTTGAAGTTGTTTTGAAAAAAATTCAAGATCATCTACCAAAACTCTAAAGAAAATGAACGATTTAAAAATCTTAATTGCAATAAACTGTATTACTTATTTTATTACATGATGATCCGTCACTAAAATAAGTAGTATTTCCAATCGTCGTAGAAGTTTCACCATCACTAAAATAAGATGTATTGCCTATTCTGTTTGAAGTTGAACCATCGTCATAATAGGTGGTATTTCCAACTTGGGTTGCAGTAAATCCATTACTTCCATAAACTGTATTTCCGATGTTTCTGTAGTTATTTCCATTGTTATCATAAACAACATTGCCTATACGATTATATGATGTTGGCTGATAGTTTGATTGATAAGAATTTCCTTGCAATCCTGCACCAAGGGCCATAAAAAACCGACTTGCCGATGGATTACTTGCACAGCTTGTAAGCATTAATGCTGCTAATGAAATGAGCACTATTTTCATAAGTTAGTTCACCGAAATCCTTTAATTATTCTTCACAATAAAATAAGCAAAATAGTTGCCAGTGCAACTAATTAAAAGAATTATGCACACTCAGAATATAATTAGTCACTGTCTATTTATTGGTCACATTTAAGGCAGAAGTTTACGATCCTACATTCTGGGTTACCAAAATGAATGAATATGTTAAGATATCAATTATTCTTAGGAGAACTCATGAACAAAATATCCATATGCTTGATATTTCAATTAATATTAGCAACAACTTCAAATGCGATAGTTCTTCCTAAATATGATGTAAAACAGAAGCAATTTACGTCATGTGAAAATCGTACAGAAAAAATAACTGAAATCATCAACAGTGTCGAAAAAAATCAAAACATAAAATGTAACTTAATGGTGAATCAAGGAGAGCCGACTCTTGGCTTCTTCTATGAGTGTGGTGAAATGGAATTGAAAGCTTTTAGAAACGAAACTCATTGTGAATCTTGGATAAGTGCAATGAATAATAAATCAAAGTTGGATTATCAAGACTTCGTACCTAAAAGTGTAACAAACAAGGCAGGATATGACGTAGGATTCAATAGTTGTGTGAAATCTATGTCAAAGAAAAATTACTCAGTAGAATCTACTTTTGAATATTGTGAATGTTACTCACTTCAAACGGCACAATTTTCTGAAGTAGAGCTACAGTTAATGATGAAGAAAAATGAGTTATCTAAATTAATCTCGAAACACACAGCTTCTTGTTATCATATCATTTCACCAAATGAAGGGAAAACACCTGGACTTGAAAAAAAGTTAGAAGAAAAGGCTGTTGATAAAATCAAAACATCAGACAAAAAAAATCTATATCTTATTGATGGTACATCTGATTTTCAGCTTGAATGCCAAAGAAAATTTGGGCTGAATGGCTCTCCTAAAGAAATAAAAAGTAAATGCATCGAACTTGAAAAAGTAAAAAAATAATTATGTTTTTTTCTTAACTTTCTTTTTCGAAAAGATCTGATCAATTGGATTTTGAGATAACATACCTTCTAATTTCTTTCCTTTATTCCAATTACAGCCATTGTGAACAATTCTTAAGTTTTCTACTGTTGAAGGTCCCCCTTTTGAATAAGGTATGACGTGATCAAAATGTACTTCGTTATCAGGAACGGGGTCATTGCAAATTTGACAAATTTGCCCATCCCTACGAACAACTTTAAGCATAACTGATCTTGAAATATTTCTAGTATGTGCTCGTCTATCTTTAGTTTCTGTTAAATCCTCTGCTACAAAAAAAACGGGACAAAGATGACCAAAAACTTTGCATGAAGCATCTTTTAGGACCTCTGGTATTTCTTCAGGATAATCTTTTTCCTCAAAATCTTGAATTTGACTTTCAAAAAAAAGTCTTCTCTCTCCATCTAATACTTCTCCATTTCCTGTAAAGCCAGAGAGATACGAAACACATAAATAATCATTATGCTCAATTGCACTTTCTCTAGTCTGGGGTAGTAGTGGAAATTCTTCAACCATTGGCCCATATGGGCAGTACCTTAATTCCCAACAAGGCTTACAAATTTTACTTGTTCTTTTTTTCCAAATTGATAAAAAATCATTATCATTTATTTCATCTGGAACTTTTAATGCTCTTCGAATTTCTTTGTGTAACATGCAATAATCTCCTATTTATGTAATTTTTCTAGAATCAAATCAACAAGATGAAAATTCTGATAATAGAAAACAACAAATCCACAAATTAAAGCACCAATCATCATTCCTCGTGCTCTTTCTATAAGGAGTTCATTTCGTTTTAGTTCTGCTTTAGTTTGAGCAAAGCCATCATTAATCGCATTCATCAGCATAATAGGATCAGTTGACGTTAAATCGACTTTAACTTGCTCTCCTGTCTTGTTTTTGAGCATACGAAGGTATTTAGCACTATCAGACGTTGATTGCTTCATATAGCGGTCTAAAAGTTCTAGGTGATTCGTTAGAGTTAATATTTCAATAGCTTCATCAAGAGTGGCACCACGAGAATGTTTAGGATCAATAATTCGCCCAAAAGTTGAATTACTAAGTGTAGGAAGTCGCTCTGCTGAGGCTTGAATAGTTCTAGCGGCAGGGTTTTCTGAAGACCATTTGGTAAAGGCCTCAATTGTTAAATCTTTTAAAATTTTGTCGTCTTCCAATCTCGTTTTTGATTCCAAATCGCTCATAAAAATACCTCAGAATTTGTATTTTCTTCATAAAACAAAAAATAGTGTTTTGCAACTAGTCGAACATATTCAGGCATAACTATTTATAAATCTGTCTTCAATTTGATTTTCAAATTGAATTTCAGTCTGAAATTCATCGTGACGGGCTAACATGGCCTTTCGGCCGATTCGAAGTTGAAAGACATAAAAAAGAAAATTTTAATGTGGTTACTCGGAAATAATTCCGAATTAACCAAGGAAAAATTGATGGCCAATCAAAACAAAAAGCAAAACCAGTCAGATGGTTTTGATCTTGTCTCCCCCATTGTAGAAGCAATCCATCTCCTCTTAGTCATGATAGGTGAAGTTCTATTTGAACTTATAAAGCTTCTTTATAGTCGTTATAAAGCTGGATCAGTACCAGTTAGAAAAATTGAGCAAAAAGAACTAAAAGTTAAAAAGCAGGCTCATGAGGATCAACATTTAGGTTATTCAATCAATAGAAGAAAATCTTTTGAGTTAAAAAATCTCGATTTTTCAAAACACTCATTGATTGTAGGTGCCGCGGGATTTGGGAAAACAAATTTAATTTCAATTCTTCAAGAACAATCCCTTCGTGAAGGAAAACCAATTATCTTTTTTGATCCCAAAGGAGATTTGGAAGCTCTGCTTACTTTTAAAGCTCTTTGTGAAAAATATAAACGCAAGTGCTATATCTTCTCTGAACACTATTATGACTCGATAAAATTAAATCCATTAAAATTAGGAAGCACTAATCAAATTTCAGATCGAATTATGTCGGCCTTTGAATGGACTGAACCTTTTTATAAAGATCTCTGCCAGAATGTACTTTTTGAGATTATAGATGAATTAAAAAAACAGAAGATCGAAATTTCTCTATCAGCAATCATTGATCTCTACAAAGAAAAGTATAAATCAGAAAAGACAATCGGACTTCTTACCAAGCTTCAAAACATCAACAGCACCGACTTTGGAAAAATTTTAATTCAAGACAAGGATACAAAAACCTTGGCCGATATTAGAAAAGAAAAGGCTTGTCTCTATATAGGTCTATCCACTCAAGGTTACGGTGAAACGGCCTTGGCCATTGGAAAAGTGTTCTTAGGAGAACTTCTTTATAATTCTTATCATCAACTAACGATTACCCCTAATTCCCATGCTTCGATAAAGGATTCAATTTCGGTTTTCTTTGATGAATTTGGAGCTTTAGTAACTCCAAGATTCATCGAACTTCAAAATAAATGTCGAGGGGCAGGAATACAATTATTTTTAGCAGTTCAAAGTCCATCTGACATTGATCGAGTTCATCCAAAATTAACTGAGCAAATTATGGAGAACGTTTCTAATATTTTTATTTTTAAGCAAAGGGTTGATTATGGGGCATCTCTTTTGGCCAATTCAATTGGAACCATTACATCAACAAAACAAACATACAGAACATAACGAGGATCAAGACAAGATGCTGGATCAGAAAGAGAGGTAAATGAATTACTTTGTCATCCTGACGTCATAAAAAACTTAAAAGTCGGACAATGCGTATTACTTCGCCACAATCCAACAGCACTTGATCTCATAA
>JAKLJM010000289.1 GCA_023151145.1 Bacteriovoracaceae bacterium
CATGAAAATAATAAGTAACACGAGCATGATATCAATCAGCGGAGTCATGTTGATCTCTGCAACGATTGCTTCATCATCACCAGAATTATTTTGTGAACCCATTGCCATAATTGGCTCCTTTTAGATCTTAATTATTTTTTTGCGCTGTTAAATTGCTCAGCTAAATCACCTAAGCCATTTCTAAATTCCATAGAAATTTCAGCAATCTTAACTAACAAATAGTTGTAAAACATAACCGCCACAACTGCGACAAGAATACCAGCGGCAGTGGCAATAAGTGCTTCAGAAATTGAAGCGGCAACAACCGCAAACCCTGCTTTTCCAGCGGCACCAATCGCACTAAATGATCCCATGATCCCCCAAACGGTACCAAAGAGACCGACGAAAGGAGCTGATGAACCAATTGTACCAAGTACCCACATATTCTTTTTTAAACCAGCAATTGTTTCATTCATTCTTCTTTGCATTCTAGCTTCCCAAACTTCTTGAGATTCTGCTTCTTCAAATACTGCTGAATGTGATTTAGCAATTAACTCTGGACAATTTTTATAAAGCCACTCAAGCTCATTAAAACGTTTTGTAGTAATAATACGAGCTGCTTCGTCTTGAAAATATTTAGCTTGTTTTTTAAAGCTCATTAAAAACCAAATTTTTTGAATTGCTACTGTCCAACAAGCAATTGAAAAAATGAGTAGCGGCCACATGATAAAGCCACCTTGCTTAAAAATTTCTACGAAGTTCATAGCCTCTCCTTGAATAAATTGAATTCAATATGTAATTCAAAAGTCTTAACGGTTAAAATAAAGATCATATGAGTATTTTAATGTGCTTTTTACTTTTTTAGCAAAAAGATTTCAAGAAGTTATTTATTTCTCATTTAATACCAGAGTTCAGATGTCAAATATATCCATAATACCAGATCAATACCGTCGGTGTATAAACAAATGAATGCCAGAAGAAGAAAGACTTTTCTCGAGTGGAATTTTTAATATTTGCTATAATAAATAAAAATCAAAAGGAAATAACCATGCTAAAAAATCTTTTCTTAACTTCTCTGCTTGGATCAATTCTCTCTGTGAACACATTGGCCAATTTTAATTATGATGAAACGATCAGCATTAATCCTGAAAAAGTTATGAACGAATTGCCGATATTGCCTACTCTATGTATCAGCAAAGAAAAAGGTTTATGGGACCTTTGCTTTAGCGTGATTAAAGATGCAGATCGAATTCAAGACAGAGAGCTAAGAGCAAAATCAATTAAACTGAGAAACCAAGGTGGAAATCCAACGTTTCCGCAAACTGGCTGGATGGTTGGAAGAGATTTTGAGTTTAATTTCGAAGATATCGCTCAATCGGATTTAAATATGATTGTATGGGATATGCCTGATGATTACGATTCTAATGGCCATATGATGATGATGACATTTATTCCAAGACAAGTTATTCCTTCAGTTCGTTATGAAAGTTTAAATAAAATTATAGTCACTCTCCCTACTAGTGAAGAAATCACATTTGATGCACGCACAAAAGAAATTATTGGTGGTGTAATTACTGAAGGCAAAGTGGCCACGGATTCTAGTGGCAGGGCCTTAAGACCAAGTATGAAATACACTGGAAAAGGTTTGGCGATTGTGGCCTCAAGAGTTGGGAATTTTCCAGTTGGTGATGAATTAGTAGACACACAAAGAACGGCCAGAAATAAAGCAGACATCATCTATAATCAAAAAACGATCTGTCAGCTTCCAGTAAAAGATTTGTGGTTTACTGATTATGCGAAAAAAGGTCAAGTTTTGCTTCGTCCAGAATTTTCCACAGACAAAGAACTCATTGAATATATTGAAAAAAAATGTAAAACAAAAATTTCTCTATAAAAAAAGCGATCGTAAGATCGCTTTTTTTTTAATCTATAACCAGAGCTTCTGTTAGATTCACTTTTCTCACTCTAACTTCAGGAATTTTCATTTCTTCCATAAACCCACTGACTAAAATGATATTAGTTAATTCCGTAGCGGCATATTTTGAATCAAAATCTTCATCTTTTAAATTTGTTCTTTTTGCTAAAAGGTTTTTCAATTCTTTAAGGGTAAAGCCGCCATCCTTTTTCAATTGACCTAAAAGACTGTATTGAAAAACTCCACCGACTCCGACAACCTCTGTATCTTTTACGATTTTTTCTTGAATAGACTTGGGAATTTGTAAGACGGCTTTTCGGGCAAGTTTTGTAGCTGATTCGACTTCTTTTTGACTCATTGGATTTGGTGAATGAATTTATGAGGTATCTAATTTTTTAATATCACTAATCACTAAATCTTTAAAGCTTACTGAAGCCATTTTACCTAAATAGGAATGATAATTTGATTGATCAAAAAGTACTAACTGCATTGATCCTCCACCAATATCCCACATCAATTTATTTTTCTTATCGGTTTTAGGAAAATCTAAAAAGGCAGCTTTAAATCCTAATTGTGCTTCTTCTTCTTGAGAAATAACAGAAAGATCTAAATTTTCCTTCTCTTTTAATTTGTTCAAATATTCTTTGCCATTAACAGCTTGCCTAAAGGCTTCGGTCGCTACTCCACGGAATCGACTCACTTTAAAGATTTTATTATTTTCTAAAACTTCTTTTAAAGCAGTTTCAAATTCAACAAAAACTTCTGGAGAAAAACTTTTTTGTTCCCCCTGATCTTTGTTTAAATTTTCCTTAAAAAGAATGGGATATTGTTTTTCAAAAATTGTAGTAATAATTTTTTTCTCACAATGATTTACTTTAAAAACTTTATACTTAGTAGCACCTGAACCTATATCTAAGGCGGCCCTATTTTCTTCACATAATGCCAAAGTCTCGTTGGCCGTAACTTGCAAAGAAAACAATGAAACAGAACTTAGGAAGAAAAATGATACTAATAATGAGAGTGATAAATATTTCATGATTATTTCCTATACATTAAAAACTTATTTTGACGTTCAAATAAAACTTGGTCCATTATAGCTTAAAATGGACCTAAGAAGAAAAATAATTAAACAAGGAAAACTCAATGAAATCTCTTTTTGAAACAGTCAAAGCAGGTGACTTGATTTTGAAAAACCGATTAGTTATGGCCCCACTTACTCGTTGCCGCGCAAGTGGTGAAGACGGAAGAACTCCCAATGATTTAATGGTTGAATACTATAAGCAAAGATCTGGAGCTGGACTTATCTTAACAGAAGCAACTTCAGTTGATCCCATGGGCGTGGGTTACCCTCACACACCAGGATTATGGAGTGAAGAACATGTTCTAGGTTGGAAAAAAATCACTGATGCTGTTCATGAAAATCAAGGAACAATCGTTGCACAACTTTGGCATGTGGGAAGAATCTCTGATCCCTATTACTTAAACGGCGAACTTCCTGTTGCTCCAAGTGCTCTAAAGCCAAGTGGACGCGTAAGTTTAGTGCGACCAGAAAAAGAATATGTGACTCCAAGGGCCTTAGAAACAGATGAGATTAAAGCAATTGTTCAACAATATAAAAATGCCGCACTCAATGCAAAAAAAGCTGGCTTTGATGGTATCGAAATTCATGCGGCCAATGGCTATTTAATTGATCAGTTCATGCAAGATAGCACAAACAAAAGAAATGATCTGTATGGCGGTTCAATTGAAAATCGATCGCGTTTTCTTCTAGAGATTGTTGATCAATGTAGCGAGGTCTTTGGTTATGGAAGAATTGGCGTGCACCTCGCTCCAAGAATGGATTCTCATGATATGGGGGATTCAAATCCCAAAGCACTCTTTG
>JAKLJM010000290.1 GCA_023151145.1 Bacteriovoracaceae bacterium
AGGTCAAAGGAAGAACCTAGTTTTTCAACAATCATTCCAGCTCTTAAAGTAACGCAAGGAATTTTGCTTTGATTCAGAACCTTCTCAACCTCTAGGCGACTTCGTAGATGCCATGAAAGTTGAGTTTCTTGTCTAATAGTTTGCGGTAGCATTCCACCAAGATAAATAATTTTTTTTACGTTATGTAATTCACAGGCGCGGATAAAGTTGTCTGCCATTAATAAGTCGTAGTCTTGAAATGATCCCTGGTCTAATCTTGCTGTTGGAACCATAGAGTGTATTAAATAAATAGCAACATCTGTTTCGCGCATCGCTTCTTCGCAGTCACTTAATGAGAATAAGTCGCAGGTTTGCCAAGTAATGTTTTCAGAAATGAGACTAGGGTTTCTTGATAAAGCTTTAATTTTTAGCTGGGAGTGAGATTTTAATTTTTCAAGAAGTAACTGACCAACAAAGCCACTGGCTCCAGCAATTGTAACACGCATGAGATCCTCCCAGTAATTACTTAGTTAAGGACGCAATAATAACATTCAGTTCATCTTTATGAAGTGGTTTAGAAATAATAGCTGAATACTGGTGTTTCTCAACAAATGGCTCAATCATTTCTTTTTGAACTCCAGTAATAAAATAAAATGGGAGTTTTTCAGAGGGAATAAGTTGTCTTAGCTGATTCAAAAAATCAAGACCATCGCCATCTGGAAGCATGAAATCTGAAAAAATGGCAAGGGGAAGAGTGTTTATCATTTTGTCTTCACGAATCTTATTGAGAGCCGACTGGTAGTTTTCGAATATTGAACCCTCAACCCCTGCCTGATTTAATAAAGTCTTGATCATAATTTGCGATATAGGATCATCTTCTATAACGTAAATGGCCTTTTTCATATAAATTCCACCCGCGCGTAGCGCGGGCCGCTTCGGCACCTAAGTCGAGTTTAGTTTTGTAGTTTCAGGTCTCGATCGAAGAGATATTTTTTGAAAAAATAGAAAAGTCATCATTAGGCAAAAAGGTCGAATTGTATCTGGGCCGCTTAATCACCATTGCATCTGGTGATAAGGCAAGTTCGTACATAAAATTGGCTGGATAGGTGCTTAAAGAGTCGCCGTATGAAGTCAGGAATTCAATTCTATTCTTCGCAGGGCAAGGTTTGAACAGTGCCGCCTATCTCGTCCTGATGATGATCATTTTTAGGAGGAGGATACATGGAAGTATTCAAAACGCGCGTTGCAGGTGTTGATGTTCACAAGGAAATTCTAGCGATCACCGTCGTCATAGGTGAACCGGAATCACAGCCAGAAGTTCATCAGTTTTCGTGTTTAACATTTACTGATGATTTGATGAAGGCAGGACTGAAACTCAAGGAGATGAATGTTTTGGATGTGGCTATGGAATCTACTGGAGTGTATTGGAAGCCGATCTATAATGTTTGGGCAGCGATGGGAATCAGAATTACGCTCGGTCAAGCTGCACATATGAAGAACGTGCCTGGCAGAAAGACCGACATGGGTGATTCACGTTGGATCGCAGAGCTGCATCGATTTGGTTTAATCAAGCAATCCTATATCCCTGAAGATATTTTTCAACGCATGCGACTCTTGAGCCGCCATCGCACAAATTTGGTCGACGACTTATCACGCGTCAAGAACCGAATACAAAGAATTTTAGAGGATGGAAATATCAAATATGGCTCGATCGTATCTGACGTCTTTGGTGTATCAGGTTTAAAAATTTTAGACTTGATCGCAGAGGGTGTAACCGATGCAGGAACACTCACTTCGGCTGTGACGACAAAGATTAAACGCAAGGAGGAAGCACAGAAAGCGTTAACAAATTCACTGACAAAAGATCATTGTTTTGTGATCAAACGGTTGATGACCCAGTTTTATGAGATCAAAGATCATATGCGAGAAATTGAGAATCAATTATTTGACAAAGTTCAACCCTATCGACATTTAGTTGATAAGTTGAAAGAGATACCCGGAATAGATGAAGTTTTAGCTATTGGAATATTAGCAGAAGCCACAGACGACATGAGTCGTTTTGATGATGAAAGAAAGTTTGCCGCCTGGTCAGGAGTAGCAGCTGGTAATAATGAATCTGCGGGTAAAAAAAAAGATCAAAACGCAGAGCTGGTAACCCGCACTTAGCGTTGATACTGATTCAAGTTGCGCAAAATGCAAAATTAAAGCGTGGATCATTTTATCGCGCTAAATACAACAAACTCAGGTACAGGTTAGGTTCCGCAAACAAAGCGAAAGTAGCAATCGCTAATCGAATAGCCAGGGCTATTTATAAAATATTGGCCGGCGATAAGTACAAAGAAATCGGCTATAAACGTGGCGACCCTCATGAACAGAAAATTAAAATGCACATTGCAAGCCTTAAGGCTCTTGGGGTTCATATCATGCACCACAATCATCATCTAATCGTATCGCAAAATAGGCTAACAGTGGATGACTCAGGTGTAATCAGATAAGCACCTGATTTTGAAAATTGAAACCATCGACTTCGTCGAATACTGACAGCTTCGCTGGTTGTTGGTTGGATGACTTTTGTCTTCAAGCGAAATTACTTAGAGGGCAACTCCTCTGGTGCCTATCAATTCTACGCAATTCGGGGGTAATCTCAGTAGGCTACTGTTTTCTTTAAACAAGGAGGTGTTGAAAAAAAAGTTTACATACGAAATCTTCAAGTCTTGTTTATTTTAGTAAAGTTAGTAATTTAGCAAAGAAGTCAAAGTTTTCGACAATACAGAAAATGTCACCTTCAAAAAAACAAATTCTACCCACAAAATTGTTAAAAAATATGACAATTACTTTTTGGCTTTTACTTATTTACTACTCTGGATTACCAGCAACAGATGGTCTAGAAATAAATTTAGAAAGACTGATTGTACAAACGTTACCTCGACCCAAATTAATCAATTAGAGTGGCTTTTAAATAATCGTCCGTGAAAGAAACTTGGATACTTAATCCCACAAGAAGCTTATTATGGATGTTGCCCCTATCCAAAAAATAGAGATCGTCCCCAGATCAGGGACTGGAAAAAACATTATCAGTTGCAAAAACAAAAGAAATTAGTTCAACTTAATCAAGATCTTACCCTAAGTGTTGCGCTTGAAACCGATTGAGTGAAGAGAACCTTTTTACCGAACCCTTAGTGAGAAGAACCGAACCGCTCTTCACAAATGGTGGCTCCGGAGAGAATCGAACTCTCACGTCCTTGCGGACACTGGATTTTGAGTCCAGCGCGTCTACCAATTCCACCACAGAGCCATACAACAAAATAGACATCAGCAAAAAATTATTTTTGCCTGAAACAAGGTTCTAAACTTTCCTAAGAGATCAATCAAGAAAAAAGTTAAACTTAATGTTAGGAAAATTAAATTTGCTCTTTAAATAATCAGTAGATTAAGAGAGTTTTTTTATTCAGAACAAAGTTTAAGTTCATCTGGTTGAAAAGGAAAAATTACATGGTACGTGGCTTTGATAGTCACTTTTTTATCTACCTGATCTTGGTGTAGATAAATTTCAATTTTAAATTGGTAAAGAGAATCAAATAGTTATTTGAAGTGAAATTCATTCTAGTTTCTGGCCTTTAGATTGCTTAGTTAAAATTCGGATTAATTTGTAACCACAAGGAGATTTTATGAAATATCTATTTATCCTTGCGGTCCTTTTCACATTACCTGGGGTGGGTTTTGCACAGGGGGCTGCATTAGAAAATGAACTGGATTCCGAGTTAGATCAACTC
>JAKLJM010000291.1 GCA_023151145.1 Bacteriovoracaceae bacterium
TCGCAAAAAATATCTTCTTACCGCAAACGATTTGATCCTAAATACTTAAAAGGCACACATTTACAATTAACACTTCTTCCACCTTTTTCTTTTCCAGAAGAACAAAAAACAAAATTCTATGACTTCGTTCAAGATTTAAAAGATCTATTTGATGGTCATTTACACGGGCTTTCAGATTTCACTAATATTGAGTTTCACGGAATTGATTTTATTGCTGGTAAAAAATCTTTGGTTGGTTTAAATCCCAAATTGCCCATTGATTTAGTTCATTGCCAAGAAGCAGTTAAAGATATTTTAGAAGAATATGGAATAGAGTTTAAAAACCCTAAAAGTGTTCAAGCTTTTCGTGAGCGACAAGAAAAACTTGGGGATCGAGATTCTGTTAGTTTAAAATCTTTCTTAACAATCGGAAGATTTAGTTATAACGATGAACTTGAATCGGGACTTGAAATTGCGCGTGATGAATTTCCACATGCTTTTACACTTCCTTTAGTTGATATCTGCTTATTTAAAAATTTACCTCACCAATGGGTCATTGAAAGCTCTCTCTATAAAGTTCAACGTATTGCAGGATCTTCTGAGGGACATTTACTAAGATGGATGGAGTATTAATAATGGGTCTCTTGCATATGAAAATGTTTTTAGTGTTGTTTATTTCCGCCATTTCATTTTTGCCTATACTTCATGCCGCTCAAGTGGGAAATCCCTATCGAGCTAAAGCAGAGCTTTTGCGCAATAAAGGATTTGAGTTAAAATATAATTTAAAATATTTTTCTCAAGCTGCACGTTTTGATAAAGACGGCACTGAGATTGAAAACACTGATCAGAACACTTTTACGTTGATGGATCATGACTTTGAAGTAAGTTATGGTCTTGGGAATTCTTTGGAGATAAAAGGTCTATTTAAAGCACGTGCAGTTAGTGGGACTAAAATCGTAAATGATGAAACGATCGAAGCATCAGAAATGGGACCCGAAAGTCTTGGAGGAGAAATTCTCTATAGCTTCAAGCCATACAAAAATTGGAAATACGGGGTTTCACTTTTTTATCGTCAAACTTTATACACTGTTGAAAAAGGATTACCGGGCAGTTTTACTGATAAAACGATCTTAACTCTTGGCGATGATGGGTCGGAATATGGAGGTGGATTCTTTTTTTCTAATGGAAGTAAATATTGGATTATGGATGGAGAGCTTCAGGCAGTTTCTCCGGCCAATAATTTATCACGAGAAGTTCGTTACCGACTGGGTGTAAATTATAAAACTATTTCTTGGGCCTTTATTTCTGGTATCGAAGGGGTTTATGCGATTGGAGATGATGAGTTCACTGACTCACCAACGACAAAACCTATCAGTGCTGCCTCAAACTACACAGCACTGTTTGATTCCATTAATCGTCAGTTTGTTAAACCATATATTGGAATTAATTATGCCTTTAAGTCATTCATGATTGGCCTTAGGGGTCAATCAGTCATGAATCCAGTTTCTACTGATACAGGAACAGAAGTTCTTTTCACCATTTCAACTCAAAGCATGGGGGAAACGGTTGAAAAATTAAAAGTTGAACGCTTTAAAGACTACATCATTGATGGAGCAGTTTTAAAAGTATCAGGACGTGGTAATTTTATAAAAATTGACCAAGGCCTTCAGTCAGATGTTGAAAAAGGAAAAGTTTTCGACATTTATCAAACCGATTATTTCGGTGGGAACGAGCTAGTGGCAGAAGGTGTGGTCTATGAAGTGGGATCAGATTGGTCAATTATTAAGCTTACGAAAAAATATAAGAATATAGAAATTCGCCCAGGTTTTTCGGCGCGTGGTGAGTAGTTAAAGCCTTATAAAGAGGAAGATTTTTACCGCTTCTAGGTGGCTTAATAAATATTGGTTATAATTAAACCAATTCCATAAAAAAGGACATTTCGATGTATTTTAAAAGCGTTTTCCTTTCAATGCTCATCTTTTGTGTAACAACACTTACTGAAGCAAAAACTTTTACCAGTCAATTTACAGAGTTTGAATTACCCAATGGATGGGAGTGTGCTCTCGAAGGTTCTGAATGGGTTTGCCAATCAGAAAATAAAGATAGAAAAAAAGAGGCCATCATTATTCTTGCAGCTAAATTTAGAGGAGAACAAGATTCTCTAGATCAATATCAAGCCTATTTAAAAGAATCAAAATCTTTTCAACTCCCAGGTGGTAAGTCGCAAGTTTCTGAACCTAAATCAATATCTGTGAGAAAAATTAATAATCAACAATGGGTTGATGCTCTTCACTTAGCGAGTGAAGTTCCTGGTTTTTACACTAGATATTTGGCCACAGTAAAAGATAACTTAGGTATTGCAGTTACTTTTTCAGTTGCTAAAGATCACTACAATACTTACCAAGATATCTTCGAAAAAATCATTGCTACATTAAAAGTGTTTGACCAAAAATCTGCAGGAAATTTTGAATTAAAAAATAAAACAGCAGAAGACGTCGAAGTTGGTGGAGACATTATTGATGCCGATTCACCAAAAGTTGATATTTCGCAGCAAAAAAGAAATGATTCATCTGGTTTTGGTGGTGAAAATGGATCGATGATTTTAATCATTGTAGCGGTTGTCGGAATATTGATTTTCCTAAGAATGAAAAAGAAAAAGAAATAAAAATAAATGAATGGCCTCACTTCGGTGGGGCCTTTTTATTTTAGATGATATTTAATTTTTTTCTTTGTTCAAAAGCATAACTATCTCTTAACTCTTCAAAACTTGCGACTTTTTTCCACTCAGTTTCTTTTTCACTATTAAAAATTACTTTTGGATTATGCCACATTTGATCAGGCAAATAAGGTGAGCGTACTGCATTTGACTCAGTTTCTTGATCTTTAATGGCGGTTATATCAGTTTGTAGACGAAGTTCACTTTTGATCTCTTGAAGAGAACGCACTAACTCCGAAGCATTATGATCGGTGTTCGCTTTGTAAATGGCCCTTCTAAGATCTATTCGTTTTATGATGTCGTCGCTCATCAATAACCTCAAATTTTATTAATTAAGCACAACTTTTTCTAGTAATTGAAGAGAACTCAATTTTTCCCAATCTTTCTGCTTTAGTGACTTCTACTAAAAAGATTCTTGAAAATTTTTTAAATTCTTCTATTTTATAAATACAATCTGGAATCTTTGCTAAAACATCATTGCATTCTATCATCATTCTTAAGACTTTTTTCTGTCCAACCTCATGTGTGTATTGAGAACACATATAGCAGACATCTTTCATCGCTTTACAGTATTTTCCTAGATCATTAAATCCAAGAGTCATGGCCGTTCCATAGATTCGATCAATGGCCTGACCGTATTTTGCAAAAAGTTCTTTATTCATGGTTTTTAATTTCATCTGTTCATTGGTGATGCTCATTAATTCACTTCTAATTAAATTCAACTCTTCTACAAAAGCATCTAACATTTCTTTTTGCATCATACTGGAATCCTCTTTTAATTAATCATCTAAAAGCTTAAAAGTGTTTTACTCAGGTAATTTATCGGAAAAAATTTGGGAAATATTTAGGATACTAACCTTAATTTACTGAGAATCTTTGTTATTTCAGAAGGATGGGATTTGTGTGGGTCATGATAGGCACTAGTAACGACGTAGTGTTGGGCCTTAGGATTAAGTTTAATTTGGGAATTTAACCCGTTAACTAGGCCTGCGGCAAGCTCAAGATATTTTTGATCTTTTTCACCAGATATAAAGACTAGAGACATGTGATGATT
>JAKLJM010000292.1 GCA_023151145.1 Bacteriovoracaceae bacterium
AATGTATAATCCTATTCCAAGTGATGCATACACTTCTAGTTTTCACTACGGCCGCTGTGATCAAGTGCAAATGTAGTTAAATTACTTAAGCCACTTCTCAACTTTCGAAACAAATTCACCCGACTGAAAGTCCACTGGTCCATTGTTATATTCTAACAATTTTCCGTTGGAGAAAACCATCGTCACCGGAATGGCCGTGATGCCAAATGTATCTGAAATTTTTGATTGCGAATCTAAGATATGAACGAACTCGTTTTTCACACCAAGTTTTTTCATGGTTTTCATAAGTTTTTTCATTTGATCTTCATCATCAGTGTTAACTGCGATAACTTGCAATTTATCATCAGTGTATTTTTTTTTTAAGTTTAAAAGCGAAGGCATTTCTTCTAAACATGGAAGACACCAACTGGCCCAGAAATTTACGATCTGAATTTTTGACTTTAATTTTGATGGAGTGATTTTCTCACCTTTTTCACTAGGCCAAACGGCATTAGCGTAAATGTCTTCAAATTTTTTGTTTTCAGTCGTTGAAACATTTTTCACACCCAATTTTGCTGTGCTTTCAGCAAAGGTGCTCGTTTCTTGATCAAAAATGGCATGAAGAACTAAAACGCTCGAGAAAATGAGCCCAAAAATAGCTACTGGTAAAAATTTTCTCATAAGATTCCCCTTGAGTCCTAACTCTCACACATTAAAATAGATTATATGGAATCTCAAATAGAAAAATCATCCGTTTTAAAGAAGAATCAAAAGGGCCAGTCTTTTTTGGAGTTTATCTTTGTCTTTCTCACTATGATTTCCCTCTCAATGCTTTTTATTCGCGGAGTAAACGGACTAGTGAGTAAGCGCTGGGAAGTGATGGTAAAACTCATCGCACATCCAAGTCAAAACGAAGTACAATTACCTTAGACGGAAAATTATTTAGTTAAAAGGAAATTTCCCATGAATTACATCCTCGCTATCGATCAAGGAACCACTGGGTCAACCGCTTGTCTCATCCATGCAGATACATTTGAATTTGTCGGTAAATGTAATAAAGAATACCCACAAATTTATCCAACACCAGGCTGGGTTGAACACAACTTAAACGATATTTGGGAAACAATTGGTTTCACTGTCCAAAAAGTTTTAAAAGATTTTAATGTTAGTGGAGCACAAATTAAATGTATTGGTTTAACTAATCAACGTGAAACTACTTGTGCCTTTTCTAAGGATGGTACGCCTCTACATAACGCCATCGTTTGGCAAGACAGAAGAACCGCGCAGCTTTGTGAAGAGCTACGCAAAAACAATCTCGCAGAAAAAGTAAAAGAAAAAACCGGTTTAACTATTGATCCCTACTTTTCTTCTACAAAAATGCATTGGCTGTTAAACAATGTCGACAGTGTAAAAAAAGCAGCAAAAGAAGAAAATCTTCGTTTCGGAACGATAGATACTTTTTTACTTTATAAACTTTCCGGAAATAGTGCTTATAAAACTGACGCTTCCAATGCTTCTCGAACCATGTTAATGAATTTAAAAACATTAAAATGGGATCAAGAACTTCTCGATCTCTTTGGTGTAAAATCACAAATGCTTCCAGAAATTACAGATTCATTTGGTATCTTTGGACATACCAAGGGATTAAACTTTCTTCCCGATGGCATTCCGGTTTCAGGAATTTTAGGTGATCAACAATCAGCTCTTTTTGGACAATCTGGTTTTAATCAAGGTGATTTTAAATGTACCTATGGAACAGGTGCTTTTTTATTATTTAACACTGGATCAAATCTTTTATATTCAAAAAATGGTCTGCTAACAACTGTTGAATATTCCCACCAAGGAAAAGCTTGTTATGCACTTGAAGGTTCGACTTATATAGCAGGAGCTGCCGTTCAATGGCTTAGAGACAACCTACACGTCATTAAAAAAAGTTCTGAAGTTGAAAGTCTTGCAAGCGAAGTAAAAAATTTAAATGAAATGGAACATATTCTTTTCATGCCATTCTTTACTGGTATTGGCTCTCCGTACTGGGAGGCTTCCGCAAAAGCAGCCATCATCGGCCTTACTCGCGATACAAAAAATTCACACATCGCTCGCGCTTGCCTTGAAGGAATCAGTTTATCTATAAATGATTTGATTGAAGCCATTCGTTTAGATACAGGTCTTCCGATAAAAGAACTGCGAGTCGATGGAGGTGCCGTAGAGAACAATCTTTTATTAGACATTCAAGCATCTGTTTCGCGCTTAAATATTATTAGACCAAAAGTCATTGAGACAACAGCTTTCGGTGCGGGATTGGCCGCAGCTCTTGGTGCTGGCTTAATTCAATTTCAAGACATTAAAAAACTTTGGAAAGAAGATCGTACTTTTAATGGTGTTAATTCTTGGAGTGATTATTACACTCAAAAACGCCAGCAATGGTCGACTGTTATTAAAAAACTTTATCTATAACAAAAACTGCTGCCGTTCTTCTGAACTAGGAAGACGGCAGGTTTCTTTTTTACCAAAAAACTTATATCTATTTTTTGCCACATAATCATAAACAAGATCGCGAAGAAACTTCGGAATAATTAAAGCAAACGCTGTTAATTTCCACCAGCCGCCTAATGTGTAAAGCAAGCGCAAAATAGCGGTAGATTTTTTATGTAACCCAAGTTCATCTTTAAAATAAACAGTGTCATAGTCAGGAAGATTTCTGATTTTTTCACCAAGAATTTTCTGAGCTTCTTCTCCTTGTAAAGGAGCATAGAATATAGCTTTTTGATGATCAATTTTCATAACAAAATCAACCAATTCATTACAAAGTCCACAAATACCATCAAAAAAAAGAATTCTCATTAGCCTTGCTCGCTCTTTGGTAATAATAAATCTTCCAAGAAAAATGCTGAAAGCTCAGACCTGCCAGATACTCCAGACTTCGAGTAAAGTGAAGTCGCTTGAGTGCGCACTGTTTTCTCAGAGGTTTGTCGTATTTCTGCTATTTCTTTAAGACTAAGTCCTTTTAATAATAAAAAAGCAATTTCTTTTTCCGACGAAGTGAGTTTCCATTTTTCAAGTTGATGATCAATAGAAAGACTAAGACCATCAATATGTTTTTTCGCTTCTTTTCGCCAAGAATCTGCCTCGCCTCTTAGGGCTGTCGATAATTTTTTTTCGTTTTCTAATTCATGTTTTAAATTAAAAGTACCACGGATTAAAACTGCGAATCCCACACCTGCACAAATTCCCATAAGTGTTTCAACAGCTAAATGCCACCAAGAAGAGCCTTCTCGATAATCAGTAATCAAGTCATAGATGACTAGAGTAATAACCGCAAATAAGACCGCGGCTAAAAATTTTCTTTCTGGTGCTTTCATTAGTCATCATCCCCTTTATTGTCTCCATCATTATACTCGCCTCCTTCTGTTTCATTTTCGATTTCCACTAAATTAAACTTAGCTTGACCAATTTGAAGTTGCCCAGTTGTTGTGTTGTAATTATTCAACAAGAGGCTGGCAGTTGAAAGCACAATTGCTAAAAAGATTATTCCAGCAAAAATGTTATGTGAACCCATTCCATGACTTTTATCACTTTCTTCCGTCACGTTTTTATAACCCGTGATCATCGATAGTCCTATAATGTCTTTAAATCTCAGTGTGTGAAAAACAACTCCCGCTACGTGCATAATCGCGGCAATTAAAAAAAGATGAGCAAAAACTTCATGAACTTCTTCATAAAAATGTTTCGAATGCATCTCAACCATCAT
>JAKLJM010000293.1 GCA_023151145.1 Bacteriovoracaceae bacterium
AATAAGTAAACGACTGTAATGAATAGTTCTTCGCTTGAAAAAAAGACATAATAAACCTATGTTTTTTGATATTTACACCTATTATTTTAGCATATTTTAATAGATGATTTATAGCGAAACGATAAATAATGATGTGGAAAATCTTTCCATCAAAATTTTTACTATGTGAGAATTTTTTTTTTCGCTATACTTATAAATGTAAGGGACAGGATGTCGACTTACTACAGGCAGGATGCCGAAAAAAATGGGGACTTTGCAGGGGTCCCCTTTTTTTATTCTCCACACTCAACTAATCGCTCTTCTTCGCATAAAAACTTTGTTGCTAACGTATAAACATCCCAATTACTAAACAATGTCGTCGCTCGTCCTTTTACAACGGCCGCTAGGTATAGTTGTTGATCTAATTCTATAAACACTGGCGCACCACTATCTCCAGGAGCAACTCTTGAAAGAGAAGTAGATTTTATATAATTTCCATTTATTGAAGTTTTATCAAGAGTGGCAACTCTTCTTGTATCGGTACTCATTTCTTCAATGAAGTTTATCGTGACGGGAGAAAATTTATAATTTTTTAATGATGACTTATGTTTAGGGCCTACAATTTTTGCAAAACTTATCTCTCTCTTAATCTCTAGCGGATTTGGAAGTTTAATTAAGGCAATATCTTCATCAGGACCAATATTTACTTTCTTTTTAGCACTGGGAATTTTTCTCATTAGGGATTGGGGAAATTTGATTTTTACTAGACTTTCAAAATGTTCGTCTTGCAAATATCCCACACGCACTGTTTGACCGTTCGGTCTTGTGACATATTTATAATGACCAATATCAATTGTAAGTTTTAATTCAGGATGAAAATAAAGATCTTTCACACAATGAGCAGCAGTGATGAGTTCTGTTGGTGAAATAAGTGTGGCCACGCAAAATGCTGGAGCATCGTTTCCTTCTTGGTCAGGGGCATAGTTTTTTATTGATATAACAGTGTTGTATTTGTCTTCTAATGCTGGAGTTGAAGGGGATAGTGCATAGGTATCAGAAGCCAAAAAACAAATGAATAGGCTTGATATGAATTTTACCATCTAAATCCTCCATAAATAAAAAAACTCTCAAAGAATCATTTCTTTTATGAAGGAATATGGATAGTCAAAAAATCTTACAAAACATTTGTTGCTAAAAGTTTAAATGAGTTCCGGCATATTGAGATCTGTTGTCGTGATACCTGGGGCAAGCTTAATTATTTCGAATTTTCCGTTTTTTGGTCGAAATAACCCTAACTCGGTAATGACAAGATCCACTACATTTTTACCGGTTAACGGTAAGCTACATTCTTTAAGAAGTTTGGAATGTCCTTCTTTGTTTTTATGATTCATCATAACGATTAAAGTCTTAGCACCATTTACTAAGTCCATCGCTCCCCCCATACCGGTAATTTTTTTTCCGGGAATCATCCAATTGGCCAAAGAGCCGTGGGAGTCAACTTCCATTCCACCTAAGACACAAAAATCAATATGTCCTCCGCGAATCATTCCAAAACTTAGCGAGCTATCAAAATAACTGGCACCAGCTTTTACCGTAATTGTTTCTTTTCCGGCATTAATAAGAGTTGGAGAAACGTTATCCTTGGTTGGTCGACCTTTCACTCCTAAAACACCATTTTCAGAATGAATCATGATATTTTGCTCGGCCGATATTCTTTCTGCAATCATTGTGGGCATGCCAATCCCTAAGTTTACGCTGCAAGCATAAGGAAAAAGCGCAATAATTTCATCTGCCATATTTTCTAGAGTCCAGCTCATAAATTGATCCTTTAATTAATTTTCAGTGACTAAAAATTCAATATCATTTTTGTAGTTTTTACCTTGGAAAATTCTTTGAACAAAAATTCCTGGGAGATGTACATTTTCAGGAGGAATTTCGCCAACATTAACTAGTTTTTCAACTTCTACGATAGTCGTTTTTGCAGCCATGGCCATTAATGGTGAAAAGTTTCGAGCGGTTTCTTTAAACCATAAATTTCCAAAAGTATCACCCATTTCAGCTTTAATGATCGCGAAGTCTGCACTTAATGCTGTTTCTAATACACAGGGACGATCAAACATCTTTGTCTCTTTCCCTTCTTGAACTAAGGTACCGTATCCCGTTGGGGTATAAAACGCACGAACACCCATTCCTTGAGCGCGTATTCGTTCCGAAAAAGTTCCTTGGGGAACGAGCTCAATTTCGATTAGTTTTTTCATGATTCTTTCTTCAAGATCAGGATTACCACCTACGTAACTACAGATGGCTTTTTTTATTTTATCTTGTTTCAGAATTTTTACTAATCCTCGACCTGAGTTACCAATATTATTTGATATAATCGTGAGATCCTTTAATTCCATTTCAGCTAAGGCATCAATAAGGTTTTCGGCTATCCCGCATAATCCAAAACCACCAGACATAATAGTCATTCCAGATTTAATGTCTTGGGCAGCGTCTTTCGCATTTTTAAAAACTTTATGATAAGGGTTAAGTATTTCAGTCATGATTTTTCCTTTTATGCAAATTTGCTAAGTACGTTTTGAATTTTTGCCATGGCTTCACTTAACTCAGCTTCTGTCATAATAAGAGGAGGAGCTAAGATAATGCGGTTTTTTTGGCTGACTAAATAGAGTCCTTCATTGAAAAATTCTTTCCACTCAATTGTTTGATGTAGGTCAATCGCCGCCAAATGACCAATGACTCTGACATCTTTAACAACTTTGAATTTTTTCAAATCATTTATAGATTGTTGAAAAAGTGTAGCGCCTTTTTTACATGTCTCTTGAAAATTTTGATCGGTTACGATGTTGAGTACTCCGCGCAAAGCGGCCATTCCAAGCGGATGAGCATAGTTAGTTAATCCACACACTAAGACTTCTTCTTGATAGAAGTCACTGATGCGTTTTGAGGTCCAAAGGGCTCCAAATGGAATCATTCCGCCAGTTATTCCCTTTGCCAAACAGATCATGTCGGGTTCAACGTCAAAATGATTGTAGCCAAAGGATTTTCCCGTGCGTTCAAATCCACAAACGACTTCGTCCATGATGAGTAAGATATGATGTTTTTTACAAAGGGTGCTTAGTTTACTCCACCATTCTTTAGTAGGGATAATGACACCATTACCACCTGTGATGGTTTCTAAGATAATCGCTGCAATATTTTCTGCACCGATATCAACTATAATACTTTCAGTTATAGATAAGGTTGGATCATCTTCTGGTTCTGGAATTCTTTTTACCCAATCTCCCGGTATAAGATGAGGAGGATTTCGCCAGTCCCCAGTTACGGCCAAAGCTCCGAGCGTAGCTCCGTGATAACTATTAGAGCGTGCTAAGACAATTTTTTTCTTGGTTACATGTCTTGCAATTTTAAGCGCATTTTCGATTGTTTCTGCACCACCCGTAGTATAAAAAATTTTTCCTTCTTCTTTTTGCATGTAGGAAAGAAGTTGGGAAGTGGTTTCATCTTTAGTGGGATAAACGCCTTTTGGTGAAGACATAGGAATGGTGTCTAATTGTTTTTTTATTTCTGCAATAATTACTGGGTGATTATGGCCAAAATGAGCTTGATAAGAAATAGAGGTCATGTCGTAAAGCACATGTGGTGACCCATTTTTTAGAGAATGAATTTTGCATCCCTCAACTTGAGTGATGTCAAAAGTGCTTGCGTCTTTTTGTTTGGTCCAAGAAATGTAATAAGG
>JAKLJM010000294.1 GCA_023151145.1 Bacteriovoracaceae bacterium
TCCATCCCAACTTAATGTAAACTGACTAATGGCTAAAACTTCTCCACTGATATCAACAATCGATTTGTTCATTTTGCCTTCACTGTCTTCAAAAATTCTTAGGGCCAATATCTTCTGTTTAGCTTTTTCTAAGAGCTCTTTTTTGCTCTTTGTCAGATCTTTTTTTTCAAAACAGATGAGTAAAACTAAACCAGATCGAATTTCACCAACTACTTCTTGATTAACTAAAACTTTCGAATGACCTGATCTTTGGATAACGACTTTCATATTTATATCTTTTTAAAGTTGTTTTTCAGGATAAAACCTACACCGATGAATACCATTAAAAGTGAAATCCACTGTGATGTTGATAAGCCATAATAGAAACCTCGGATCTCATCAGCGCGATAATATTCTAAAATAAATCGTAAAATGGCATAGCCCAGAAAATAGCAAGAGACTGCGTAATTTGTTTTTTGTTTTTTAAATAAACTCACTACCAAAAGGAGAATTACTCCTAAGCCCATGCTCTCAAATAAGGGCACAGGAAGTCTAGCTACTCCATTAGTCATGACAGCAAAAATACTATCGGATTCTTTTCCATAACAACATCCGGCCAAAAGGCAGCCAATTCTTCCCACCGCATGCCCTGCAATAAGTGATGGTAAGAGATGATAAAAGAATTCACTTGATAATTTCTTTTTTAAAACTATTTTTAATATAAGAGTGAAAAGGAGAGCTCCAATGAGTCCTCCATAAAATACAAATCCACCACCTAACCAAAAATTACTAGCATTAGCATACATCAATCTTTGTACTGGTGTTGTCGTCAAAAGAAATAATACTTTGGCACCAATCCAAGCAGACAAAAAATAGCCTAAAAAAATCCATGGAAAAATTTTTTCTAAATGGTGAAATTGTTTTTTGATCGTCGATTCAGCATAGAGAAAACCCACCGCCCAACCGATGCCCATTAAAAATGGGTAAGAGTATAGAGTCAGCCAAGGTAGATTAATGAGAACCGGTAGCATCCGCACCTTGATTTTCGGCCAACAAACGTTTCTTCTCGAAAAACAAGACATCAATGATTAAGAGAATAGCCGCTACAGTGATTGCCGAATCTGCAATATTGAAAGCTGGAAAGTGATGTGTTTGATAAAAGAAATCAAAAAAATCCACAACGTAATTCATTGACCAACGATCAATTAAATTTCCAACTGCTCCTGAGAAAATGAGAGCGTAAGCACTACATTGAATGAGGCTTTTATGTCTCACCGACCACATTAAATATAATAACCAAAAACAAGCAATGACTGGAAGAATAAATAAAACTGGAATTCTGATCCAATCGGCGTGACTTCCAAGCATTCCAAAAGCCGCCCCAGGATTTCGTACATAAGTTAAATGGAATAATCCTTCTATGACAGGAATAGATTCTCCCAAATAAAATTTTTGCTGAACCAAAGCCTTTGTGACTTGGTCAGCAAAAATTAAAATAGCGATCATAATACACATTTTATAAATTCGATTCATTTTTTCTTAGCCGTTAACATAATCTTTTGCATTGATTTCGTATTTTTCAATTTTTCTAAGAAGTGTTTTCTTAGGAATATTAGCTTTTAATGCAGTTTGATTAATTTTTCCACGATTTTGTTTCAATGCCCAGACGATAAATTCTTTTTCAAATAAATCTTTGGCCACCTGAAAGTCCATCACCATTTCTTTGGAATTTAAAACCGCTCCAAAAGAAAACCCATCTGGTGCTTTGTGTTTTTCTTCATCGCGCATTTCTAAAATTGATTCTTGAATTTCATCTACATCGATAACTGATTCATTATCGTCTTCTTCGATCTCAGGTACCGGTGCAGCCGATGTCTTCTTCAAGACTTCTGGAAGTGAAGTCGTTTGAATTTGATCTGCTGATTCGATAATAAAAGCATGTTCAATAACGTTTCTTAACTCACGAATATTTCCTGGCCATGAATAATTTGTCAGAAGTTTTTTTGAATCCTCTGATACACCAGAAATCGTCAATCCATGTACTTTGTTAAAATACTTAATATAGTAATCAATCAGGTATGGAATATCTGATTTTCTCTCACGAAGAGGTGGAAGATAAACAGGAAGGACATTTAAACGGTAGAATAAATCTTCGCGAAATGTTCCATCTTTAATCATTTGCTCAAATGGCTTATGAGAGGCAGCGATCACACGCACATCTACTTTTACATCGCGATTTGATCCCACTGGAGTAAAGGTCTTTTCCTGTAATACGCGTAAAAGTTTTACCTGCATGGTTGGACTAACGTCACCAATTTCGTCTAGGAAAAGGGTTCCGCCATCTGCATACTGAAATTTACCAAGCTTTCTTTCTGTGGCACCAGTGAATGCACCTTTCTCGTGTCCAAATAGTTCTGATTCAATGAGACTTTCTGGAATAGCTGCTAAGTTGATAGTAACAAATCGTCCATCTTTTCTAGGTCCATTGAAGTGAATGGCACGTGCCACTAATTCTTTACCTGTACCAGATTCACCACGGATTAAAACCGGCGTATTAACTTTTGCAAGTTTATCAATAACATTAAAGACTTTTTGCATAACATGAGATTCACCAACAAACTGATCTTCATTGGTTGAACCTAAGGAAAGTCTTGGCGCTGAAAAAGCGGATGTTTCAATCATCGAACGTGCTTTAAGCGCACGCTTAATAAGAGCCACTAAGTTCTCTGAAGAAATTGGCTTTTCAAGATAATTGTAAGCGCCTTCTTTCACCACTCGAACTGCATCTGATACGTTTGAGTAAGCCGTAAGAATAATGACGATGACAGAGGGATCAACTTTTTTAATTTCTGTTAAAGCCGAGATACCATCCATCTCTGGCATGTTAACGTCCATTACAACCAGATCATACTTATCACGGTAACAAGCTTGAAGTGCCTCTTTACCATTATTGGCAACGTCTACAATGAAGTTGTGATAAAGCAGTGCTTGTTTAACTGAATCCTGCAAAACTTTATCATCATCGACTACCAATACCTTATGCATAAAAACTCCCTATTATATCTGGGCCTTTGCCCATAATTCATTTTACTATGAAAGGTTTTTAAATTTCACTAAGAATTTCGTCTCTACATTTTGCACAGACGTAACAGAAATCGTTCCACCATGTAATTCTACAAAGTATTTTACCAGATAAAGCCCTAAACCTGAGCCTTTTATTGAGTGACTTGCATCATTTTTAATCCGATAAAATTTCTCAAATATATGTTTAATTTCTTCTGCAGGTATTCCCACTCCGTTATCTCTGATTTCTACATAGACCCAGTCATTGTCATCCCAAGAAGTCACTTTAACCGTTTTACCAGTACCAGCATATTTCAAGGCATTTTCAACTAAGTTCGAAATAACTCGTTTGGTTAGGTTAACGTCTAAGGCAATCGGATATAATGGACTTAGTTCCTTTTCGAGCACAATTCCTTTTTGCTGAGCTTCGAATCTGAGGTCATTAACAACTTCATCAATCAAGAGATTAATATCTTTTGAGACTTTAACTAGACCAAAATTACTGGATTCAATTTTTGTTAAATCGAGAATTGACGTAATAAATTTATTTAACTCTTTGGTCGCTTCAACGATGAGATGAGATTTATTTCTAATCTCCGGATCTTGAGAATGCTGACGAATCAAAGTGTCGGCCAATCCTTAAGTTTTCAACTTTCTTCAAAAGTTTAGCTTCTTCTTGAATGGCAAAGCGCCTTTGGTATTCGCCAATAGCTCTAAAAGGAATCCAAATATAATAAACAACAAAAACTGTAACTAAAAGATGAGCGGTATAAAGCCAAAATCCTAAAAGCGAAAATAACAGTAAGGATAAAATGATGACAGATACGAGCATTAAAGCCGTAATTATTAATCCATCTCGCGGAGTTAACTTAGAAATAATAATGGAAAGCAAGACAGCCAAAAAGATTGAAATACACTGAGAAACAATTCTTGGTAATGCCTTAATTGTTTTTTGTTGAAGAAAGGCATCTAAAATATTGGCATGGATCGCCAGTTTACTTGCACTATATTCTTCTTGATTAAAGGGAGTCAGAGATAAGAACTCTCGCTGGGTGTAGTAAGTAGGTCCAACTAAAACAATTTTATCCTTAAAAAAATCTGGATTAAAATTTCCCACCAAAACTCTGTGAAAAGGAATCGTTTTGTATTTAGACTTACCATCTTCGGGATTTGTCGAATAACGAAATAAAGCAAAGTTCGCATCTGCTTCATCGTTATAATAAGCGCCGATAAAATCAGATGCTTTAAGCGGTGTTTTCTTTTCATCTAAACGTTTTTGATTCGCCGACCATAGGTGAATGGATTCTTCGCCTGAAATATTTAAGATGGCCCTTCTAGGAACATCATCTCGAGCAAAAACCATATTGTCGATATTCAGCTGCCCCAAGGAAAAGCCGATGTCTTGAATTTCAACCGGTGGAAGGATTTCTCCCTTTTTTTCATCCATAAAAGAAGTTAAACGAACAACTCCACCTCGCGAATTGAATTCGCTTATGGCTTTTTTGAATTGATCTAAACTTTTTAATTCATCCGGAGTTGGTGAGCGAAATTGCGTAAAATAGAGCACTTGTTTGGCGCCTGAATTTTTTAATTTTTCAAAATGGCGTAAGTGCGTAGTATAGGTATAAGGATAGGTGTCACCTAAGTATTCATCGGATTCATGATCGATTGTAACTAAGACGATTTCTCTTGAAGAGGTCGGCCCAAAGTCTAGCTTTAGTCTTAAGTCATAGAGAATCGCCTCTAGAGTCGTTAAAGGATATTGAAAAATAATAAGAAT
>JAKLJM010000295.1 GCA_023151145.1 Bacteriovoracaceae bacterium
TGCAGAAAAAATTAAAGAAGTTGAAAAAAGTTTACCACCAGGAGTAAATCTTACTGTTGTCTATGATCGTTCAGTATTAGTAAATGCAACACTCGGTACAGTTGAACACAACTTACTAATGGGAGCGACTCTCGTTATTGTCATTCTATTTTTACTATTAGGAAATGTTCGAGCAGCTATTATAACGGCATTTACAATACCTTTAACATTGCTTGCAACTTTTTTAATAATGAAGCCTCTAGGTTTATCTGGAAACTTAATGAGTTTAGGTGCGCTTGATTTTGGTATTATTGTCGATGGAACAGTCATTGTTCTTGATAATTGTGTTCGTTATATTCATGAACTAAAACACAAGCTAGGCAGAAACTTATCAAAAGAAGAAGTCATGCAAGCTGTTTACGATGCAACTGTTGAAATTAGATTAGCAGCTGGATTTGGAGAACTTATTGTTGTTGCCGTTTTCCTACCTGTTTTTGGTTTGACAGGAGTAGAAGGGAAAATGTTTCTACCTATGGCCATGACATTTGCAATAGCGGTATTTTGTGCACTTATTTTTTCATTTACAACAGCTCCAGCACTCGCATCGTTAATCTTAAAAGGAGATGCAGAAGAGAAAGAGCCGAAGTTTATGGAAATATTCAAGAACATGTATAAGCCTGTTCTTAATTTTTCTATTATGAATCCCGGAAAAATTATTGTTATTGCGATTTCAAGCGTCGTGATTGGTATAGGCTTGTTTTTTACAAGAGGTTCTGAGTTTTTACCTCAATTAAGTGAAGGATCTTTTGCGTTTCATATGATTCGCCCAGTAAATATTAGCTTAGATCAATCTATTGCATTCCAAGAAAAAGCAGAGATTGTTTTGCGAACATTTCCTGAGGTCGAAAATGTGTTCTCTCGAATTGGAACGAGTGAAGTCGCAACAGACCCAATGGGAGTCAATGTATCTGATACATATATAATGTTACATGATATCGAGAAATGGCCTAAGATTGATAATAAAAAGCAAACTTATGCCTCTCTAGTTCAAAGAATGATAACCAAACTTCAAGATGAAGTCCCTGGTCAAAACTATTTAGCCTCTCAACCAATTCAAATGCGATTTAATGAACTTCTTGAGGGAACTAGAGCCGATGTTGCAGTTAAAATCTTTGGGCCAGACTTAAAATTTTTAATGAATTATGCGAAAGAAACTAAAGAGATTATCGAGTCAGTAGAAGGGGCAGGAGATGTTGAAGAGGATTTAGCAGGTACTTCGCCAGTATTAAAAATTATTCCTAAAGACGAAATATTAACAAGCATGGGCGCATCTTCAGGCGATGTGTTAGACACCGTAGAGATTGCTTTGGGTGGATATGAAGTAGGAACTTTATACGAAAATGAGAAAAAATATCCAATCATGGTTAAGCTAAGTGAAGAGCAGAGAAGTGATCTTGATGTAATTAAAAAGCTTCCAATCGGAATTTCAGAATCACTAACTGTTCCTATGGAAAAAGTTGCTACTAGTGAATTTGCTGAAACATTTGGCAGTATTACACGAGAAGAGTCAAATCGTCGTTCTGCCGTACTAGTCAACCTTAGAGGAAGAGATACTGAAAGTTTTGTTAAAGAGGCTCGCGATCTAGTAAATGAAAAAATTAAATTACCCCAAGGTTACTTTTTCAAGTGGGGTGGTAATTTTGAAAACTTAGAACTTGCTAAAAATCGCTTACTGCTTTTAACTCCCATCGCTTTAATTCTCGTACTAATGATGATCTATGCAGCTTTTGGAAATATGAAGGAGACGGCGCTCGTATTTTCATGTGTACCAATGGCTTTAGTTGGAGGTGTAGTTAGTTTAATTCTGAATGATTTACCTTTTAGTATTTCAGCAGGAGTAGGCTTCATTGCACTTTCAGGTATTGCAGTTTTGAATGGAGTTGTTTTAGTTAATTTTTTCAACCAGCTGAAGGAGCAAGGTATTCAAGGGATAGAAATTTTAAAACAAGGAGCCATGGTCAGACTTAGGCCTGTTTTAATGACTGCACTTGTCGCCGTTTTTGGATTTTTACCAATGATGTTATCGAGTGGAATAGGTTCCGAAGTTCAAAAACCATTAGCGAGTGTTGTTATCGGTGGGATTATTTCTTCAACGTTACTTACGTTGGTTGTAATTCCTTCGTTATATGGAAAGTTAATATTAAAAATTAAAACTTATTAAAGTTTAGGGGATTTTGTGAAAAATATATTAATACTTATTGGTTTATTAATAATAGTCTCAGGCTGTTAGGCAGATGGTCTATAAAGGACAAATTACTGCTCGAAAATTTCATGGGAAACTTTATTTTAATAGACTAGAACTTAATGAGCTTATTGATTCATCCCATTACTAAGGAGGAATCAATGGCCATAACTGAATACGAAAAAGAAGGTAAAAAGTTCTACAAAGTTTATGTCAACATTCGTGGAAAAGACAACAAACGAATAAGAGTGCAAAAAGCAATCTATGATATTTTGACTTTGTCTCAAGCTTTAAAAGAAGAGAAGAGATTAATAAAGGAAGTTACTGGAAAAGTTTTAAAACTTGAAGGTAAAGGGCTTCTTTGGAAAGAAGTGATGTATCGATGGGAATTAGCAGCTAAGAAAGGAATGATAAACACGCAAATGAATTATCATACAATTCTGGATCACGTTGCTAGACTTGAAAGATATACATCTTCTTGGCTTGAAAAAACGGCATCTGATATTTCCCGATCAGATGGACGGAATGTACTTATTAATGCAAAAGCATTAGGGCTTAGTGACAGTTTGATTAATAAAATAAAATCATCTATCAACTTAGTCTTTATTTGGGGAATAGAGGAGGGTTTTATTCAGGGGAATTTAACTAATTCTAAAGGGCCAGTTTATGGACTTGGATTTGAATCTTCCGAAGAGAAGATAAAGCCAATATTAACTTTAGAAGAAGTGCGCAAATTTCTATTTGAAGCAAAACTTAGAAACCATCCTTGGTATCCGATTTGGGCATTTGCACTTTTGACTGGAATGAGAAGTGGCGAGTTAATGGCCTTGCTTTGGGAAGACGTTGATTTAGATAACAACATTATTCGAGTATCAAAATCATTTAATAAGAGAACAAAAAATATTAAATGTCCTAAAAATGGAACTTGGAGAAATGTGGATGTTAATGGGCAGTTAAAAAATCTTTTAATTGAGCTTCGTCGAGAGCGTCCGAATGACACTCATGTGCTACCTCATTTTTCAGAATGGAAAAATGGTTTTGCAGGAGAAGTTTTAAGAAGATTTTTACTGAGTATTGGCATAAATAAAGAAGTCGTCTTCCATACGCTTAGGGCCTGTTTTGCGACTCATTTACTGTCACAGGGAGTAGAGCCTTTAAAGGTTATGAGAATGGGGGGCTGGTCAGACCTTAAGACCTTCCAGATTTATCTCAGGATGTCTGGGGTCGATGTAAAGGGGATAACGGCAGGCTATAGCTTGCTTCCTAGCCAAAATGATTTGGAAAATGTATATTTGATTAGAAGTTAAATGTAATTTGAGGGACTTACAATCCCTCAAATTGCTTTTCTAGTTTTAGACAGTGTAATAATTTCAAGTTTTTACACTTATCTTTAGTTATTAGATATTGTTCGTCTAAAAGAGGATTTTATGAATCAAGCAAATGTAGATAT
>JAKLJM010000296.1 GCA_023151145.1 Bacteriovoracaceae bacterium
AAACAATTTTGGCATTTGATATAACAAAACGGAATGATCTAATTAAACACAATTTGGAAACGTGAATTCCAGTATCCTCTTAAGGAGTAGTTATGAAGAAGCAATTAAGTACAGTGATGATTGCACTTATGCTTATGTCACCGGCCGCAGTTCTCGCTCAAGATCTATTAGATGACGTTGAGTCAACGCTTGCAGGCGATCATTTAGAAATGGATGATCTTGATATTAGCGGTCAGCTTACTCCAGCTCAAAGACTTGAACAAACAAGAAAGAAGATGGAAGAAAGAAACCGTCAAATGGTTGATAAGAAGATTGAAAATATTCGTATTAAACAAGAAGTTGCTTTAACTAAAAAGTTACAATCAGCTTTTGATCAAAATATGGATAATATTGATTCAGTCTCTAAAAAAGAAGCTGCCGTTGTAGAAGCTCCTCCGGTTGCTGCTCAACCAGTGATTGCTCCTCAACCAACAATTATTGAAAGAGTTATTGAAGTTCAACCTGTAAAAGTTGAAGAAGAAAAATTAACGAGAATTACACCATTTCTTGGTCTATCAAACTTTAAAGGTTCAGCGATTGATTTTGAATCAAAAGCTAACTTAGGTGTAAATGTTGATTACGTTTTTATGCCTCAATTAACTTTAGGTGTTGGTGTTGGTTACACAACGATGGAGATTACAGATACTGCTAACTCATATGCTGATTATACAAATTTAGGAAATCAGTATGGTTCAATTTTCCCGAATGGTAGACAAATGTCATTTGATAGATTGAGCTTAGAGGCGAACTCTAGATATTTTTTAACGATGGATTCAAAGTTAAAACCATATGTAGGAGCAGGTCTAGGTTACAACAGAACGACTATAAAGTATGAAGGGACTGGTAACGGTTATAGCTATAATGGTGTTTCATATGGTTCTGAAGGTGTCTCAACAAACTTTATGACGGCAAATATCCGTTTAGGTGCTGAAGTTGATTTAACAAGTTCAGTGGCATTAGGTTTAGATCTTGGATATACTAAAGCGTTAACGTCAGGATTTGGAACTAAGAATGAAGTATCGAATGTTAACGAAGACCAAAGAAGACTTGAAAAAGTTTCTAAGGCCATCGAAGATGCAGACAATCTGACTGTTAATGCTGGTGTTGTTTTAAAATTCTAAAAAAATTCTTGAGTATTTGATACTTTTCCAAAGGGCCGATTCTCGGCCCTTTTTTTTTTATTATTTCTTGGTGAAAACCGATCTTAGCCTTACACTATAATCAGTTCTATTTTTCAAACTTTAAGGAGATGGCCTTATGTCTAATAAAGCTTTAAGAGAAGTTTATATCGTCAATGGATTGAGAAGTCCGCAAGCTAAATCAGGTCTTGATTTAAAAGATGTTCAAGCACCTTACTTAGGAGCTTATTTAGTTAAACATCTTATTTCAAATACAGAAATTCCTTTGGATCAAATAGACGAAGTTATTTTTGGTAACACGGGCACACCGGCCAAATATCCAAATGTCGGAAGAGTTATTGCTTTAGAAGCAGGCTTAGATAAAAAAACATCGGGATACTCAGTTCACAGAAATTGTGCTTCTGGTATGGAAGCTGTCTCACAAGCATTTTTAAAAATTGCCAGTGGAAGAAGTGAAGTGATTGTTGCCGGTGGTGTAGAATCAATGTCTCAAATGCCTTTGATCTACGGCAAAGAAATGACTGATTTATTCGCCAAATTATTTAAAGCAAAAACAATGGGAGAAAAACTTCAAGTCATGTCGACTTTTAGACCAAGTTACCTAACTCCGGTTGTAGCGATCGAGCAAGGTTTGACGGATCCTTTTTGTGGATTAAACATGGGGCAAACGGCAGAACTTTTGGCCCGTGAATTAGGACTTACTCGTCAAATGCAAGATGAGTTTGCCAACAACTCACATATGAAAGCAGCTCGTGCGATGAAAGAAGGTAAATTTAAAGATGAGATCGTTCCAATTGCCATCGGAAAAGGTTTAACAAAACTTTTAACTGATGATGTTGGGCCAAGAGAGAATTCTACAGTTGAAGGCTTGGCAAAAATGAAGCCATACTTCGATAAAAAATCTGGAACTGTGACTGTTGGAAATGCTTGTCCTATTACCGATGGTGGTTCAGCTTTATTATTTGCTTCAGAAGAAGCAGTGAAAAAATATAATTTAAATCCAATAGCTAAAATGGTTGATTATCATTTTCACGGATTAGAGCCAGAAAGAATGGGAATGGGACCTGTCTTAGCAATGGATGGAGTGATGAAAAGAACGGGATTAGATTTCAGTTCATTTGATCGTTTTGAAATTAACGAAGCTTTTGCCGCTCAAGTGCTTGCTTGTCTTAGAGCATTTAAAGATAAAGATGTGGCTGCTCGTTTTGGACTTGAAAAAGCATGGGGAGAAATCCCGATGGAAAAATTAAATGTGAACGGCGGCGGGATTGCTCTTGGGCATCCAGTGGGTTCAACGGGATCACGTTTAATCGTCACACTTATGCATGAGTTAAAAAGAAGTAAAGGCCGTTACGGTATTGCTTCTCTTTGTATCGGTGGTGGTCAAGGTGGGGCAGTTATTATAGAAAATTTAGTTCGCTAATTTTTGAAAGTTTAAGGATTTAATCATGCAAACAAAAAAAATAAGTTTTGAAATTAAAAATCAGTTGGCCTATGTGGGCTTTGGTTTATCTTCTGAAAAATCTATGACGACTCTTGATTTAGAAACCATGGGAGAGTTAAAACAAATCGTAGATGAACTTCATGCCAAAGCAAGTGAGATAAAAGGAGCAATCTTTTTTACCCATAAAGATAATTGTTTTATTGCAGGTGCAGATATTAATTTAATTGCTTCCCTTTCATCTGAATCAGATGCAGCTGATAAAGCGGAACAAGGACAAAATCTCTATAATCGCGTTGAAGATCTTCCATTTCCAACTATTGCTTGTGTTCATGGTGTTTGTTTAGGTGGTGGTTTAGAATTTTCACTGGCGTGTAAAAAAATTATTGCTTCGAATTCACCAAAAACTCAACTGGGTTTACCTGAAGTAAAACTTGGAATTCTACCAGGATTTGGTGGGACTTATAGACTTCCAAAAAAAATCGGTCTTCCAAATGCCCTTGATTGTATTTTGACTGGTAAAACTCTTCGTCCAGATAAAGCAAAAAGAATGGGATTAGTTGAAGAAGTTTATCCCAATGAAAACTTGCTGGCGATGGCGGAAAAACATTTGTTTAGCAGTCCTAAAAAACAAGACTTTAAAGAAACCTTAAAAGAAGTTGCTACAGAAAATTTTGTGACAAAAAAAATTATTTTTCAAAAGGCCCGTGAAGGTGTGTTGAAAAAGACCAATGGCTTTTATCAATCCCCGTTAAAAATATTAGATGTTATGGACGCCGGGATGCTTAAAGGAAGAACTTCGTATTTAGCAAGTGAAGCTCAAGCCTTTGGTGAATTGGCCATGAGTGAACAGAGTAAAAATCTTCAGCATATTTTTTTCATGGCCGAAGGCTCTAAAAAATATTCTGGCCCAAAAGGCACAGGAACTGTTCCAACTCTAGAGCGTGGTGCTGCTCTTGGAGCCGGAACGATGGGGGGAGGAATTGCGTGGCTGATGGCCGAAGCAGGCATGCATCCAATTATGAAAGATCTCTCTGTTGATGCCTTAA
>JAKLJM010000297.1 GCA_023151145.1 Bacteriovoracaceae bacterium
AGCCGTACAAAACTTGGAAGGACGACAATGGTAACTGCAATAACGGCATTAAAAATTCCTGGACCTAAAACGGAAACAACAACGATAGCGAATAGAACTGAAGGCAATGCCATGATAAAATCCATCACTCGCATTACGATCCTATCTACTATTCCACCATAAAATCCAGAGACTAAACCTAAAATTGTGCCAATAAGTGTAGAAAAAAGTACGACTAAGAATCCTACCATCATGGAGATTCTGGCACCGTAAATCAAACGACTCAAAAGATCTCTTCCTAAATCATCAGTTCCAAAAAAATAACTACTGTTTCCACCTGAAAATGAGGGAGGTAATCGTAACAAATCAGTATTGGTTATCGTTGGATCATGAGGACTAACTAAGGGAGCAAACAATCCTATAAAGGTAAAAAAACAAATAAGAACAAGTCCTGCGACTGCTCCTTTATTTTTTTTCAACTCACTCCAAATATCTAAAATAAATTCCATAATTATTTCCCGAAAAACTTTAAATCTTATTTCTAAGTTTAGGATTCAAGATGACATAGATAAAATCTACTGCAACGTTGGTCATTACAATCACAAAGGAAATGATCAAAACTCCGCCTTGAATGACCGGATAGTCACGTGACGTAAGAGACTGCACGATCCATTTACCAATTCCAGGCCAAGAGAAAATGCTTTCAGTTAAAATCGCTCCAGTTATCAACGTTCCAAATAAAAGTGCGAAAGTCGTTACGATTGGAACTAAGGCATTTCTTAATGCGTGAATACCTACCACTCTAAAAGGAGAAAGACCTTTGGCTTTTGCCGTTCTTACATAGTCTTCGCCCAGTACTTCGAGAAGACTAGATCTCGTCATTCGTGATAAAATCGCCAAGGGAATTGTCCCTAAGGCAACACTTGGAAGAATTAAATGTTTTATGGCACTCCAAAATGGAGCAAATCCATTTTCAGCAATAACTTCTTTTTGAAGAGTATCTATTAAATAAAATCCGGTCCAAATGGGAATATCAAATTCAATCGCAATTCTTCCTGACACCGGAGTTAATCCTAAGTGCACAGAAAAAACTAAGATGAGAAGTAGGCCCCACCAAAAAATGGGCATTGAAAATCCAATAAGAGAAGTACCCATGAGGGAGTAATCTAAAAATTAATTTCGCTTTAAGTCTGCAATGATTCCCAGAGGAATGGCCAAGATGGTCGAACCCAAGAGACCGACCAAACCTAATTCTATCGTGGCAGGAAATCTTTCTTTAAATTCTTCCCATACTGAGTTTTTTGAAACAATCGATGTTCCCAAATCTCCAGACAATGCCCCTTTGGCGAAATGGATAAATTGTTCAGGCATCGATTTATCAAGTCCTAAATTTTTTTTCATTTCCATATAGACTTCTGGGCTGACACTTTTTTCACCTATCAGTAAAAGGACAGGGTCACCAGGAATTAAGCGAATAAGGATGAAGCACAAAAAAGTAATCCCCACAAGTGTGAGGATTACGTCTGTCAGTTTCTTTAAAAAGAATTTTAACATTTTTATTAGTCCATTTTTACCATTGTAAAGCGATTTGAACCTAAAGGATCAACCTTAAAGCCTTTTACTTTTTTATCCATTACTTTAAATACTTTTGAGTGTGCAATTGTCACCCAAGGAGCATTTTCTTTAAACATTTTTTGTGCTTTTTTATAAAGCTCTGTTCTTTTTTTAATATCTGTTGCCTGTCTAGCTTCTGAAACTACATCGTTAAAGTTTTTATCGCACCAACGAGCATAGTTAGATCCATTTTCGGCAGCAGCACATCCTAAAAGTGTATTTAAAAAGTTATCAGGATCCCCATTATCACCAGTCCATCCCATTTGCATCATGATCTGTTCACCATTTTTAGATTTTGCTAAATATGTTGGCCAATCAAAGGTTTTCAGAGTCACTTTGATACCAACTTTAGCTAAATCAGCCTGCATAAGCTCGCCCATTTTTTTTCCATTTGGATTATAAGGACGAGAAACCGGTAGAGTCCAAAGTTCAGTTTCAAAGCCATTAGGCATTCCCGCTTTCTTTAAATACTCTTTTGCCTTAGCGATATTGAAATCATAATCTTTTGTACTTTCATCATATGACCAAATAGTTGGTGGCATTGGGTTTTTAGCAATTGTAGCATTGCCCATATAGATGGCTTTAATATAAGAAGCGCGATCGAGTGCGTGACTAATCGCTTTTCTCACATTGATATTATCAAATGGTTTTTTTGTTACGTTCATCGCAAGATAACCAACGTTCAGTCCAGCTGCTTCCATCACTGTTAGTTTTGGATTTTTTTTCATGTCGCCGATATCTGTTGGACTTGGCTCATTGATCATATGACATTCACCAGCTTTTAGTTTTTGATAACGAACTGATGGATCCGTTGTAATAGCAATAATAAGTTTTTCAATATTTCCACGTGGTCCGAAATATTGTGGATGCGCTTGAAAACGAATAATTGTGTCTTTTACATAAGATTGAAAAACAAAGGGACCTGTTCCCACTGGCTCTTTATCAATCATATCTTTCTTATTTTCTTTTGCTAATTTATCAGCATATTCCTTAGAAAGAATACTCATGAAAGGCATCGCCATATTTGCAACAAACGGTGCTTCTGGTTGTGACAAAGTCACTTCAACAGTTAATGGGTCAATTGCTTTTACGCTTTTGATAATTTTTCCCATTTCCATACCATCAAAATACTCATACGATCCGCCACCCACTTTATGGAATGGATGATTGGCATCTCTTTGTCTTTCAACAGAGAAGACAACGTCATCTGCATTAAAGTCACGTGTTGGAGTAAAGTTTTTTGTGGTGTGAAACTTCACACCTTTTCTTAACTTAAAAACATAAGTTAATTTGTCTTTTGAAACTGTAAAACTTTCCGCTAACCCTGGAACAACTTTTGTTGAGCCTTCTTGGAATTCTACTAATCGATTAAAGACTGGGTGTGCTGAAGCATCAATCGAAGCTCCATCTGTTACAATTTGTGGACCAAATGAGCTTGGGCTTCCTTCAGAACAGAAAACGAGTGTTTTAGCGTTGGCAGAAAACATCATTGACGATACAACTGTAACCGCCAAAGATTTTACCAACCATGATGATTTTTTCATAGTGACATCCTTGTTAAGTGATCAACAATTAATTGTTCATTCTCTTAAGGGATGTGGCAATAAAAAATTAAATAATCACTCTAAGATCCTAAGATTTTTTATTTGAATTTTTATGGAATCAGAAACTGTCAGTGCTTCTTGATGCACCACCTTTCCAGCTTCATTAACCACCAACTGGTATTCACCTGGCTTAAGACTAGCTGAAGCCAAATACAAACTTCTTGGAACTGTGGCCCATGATCTCAAATCAGCTTGCTCACTAGCTTCAATTCCTTTGCTCGCAATTTGATAGGTTGCCGTTGCTCCCAGCATCGCCAATCCTTCCCCCATCGCTTCTTTCTGAGTTTGATAAAGTGTATAAGCACTTCCAAGCGCTAATAAATGTTTTCCTAAAATTCTTGCCCCTGTCGTGAGAGCTACAGTTGAGGACTTTTCTTCAATGCTATAATGACCAATGACTGATAGTG
>JAKLJM010000298.1 GCA_023151145.1 Bacteriovoracaceae bacterium
CCTCTTTTTGAAAGTAAAAAAAACGATCAAGTAAATAATCTCCTTAGTGAAATTGCAAAAGCTCAAGCCATGATATTTCAAAAAAAATACGCTGCTGCTCAATCTCTTCTTGAAAATCTTGTGGGTACCCATCCTGATATAGCTGTGATTAGAGATTTACTTGGAAATGCGCTCTATCTTTCAGGCAAAAATAAAGAAGCATTAGATATTTATCTAAAAGCTGAAGCCATTGATCCAAACAATGGCACAAGAAAATTAATCATAAACAAACTGCAGGAGCAATAGAAATGAGCTACATATTAGGTATATTAATTTCTGTTATCGCACTTTTTTTATCTGCACATTTTTTAGATCAAAAGATTTCATACTTTTATGACCCAGTAGCGATAGTAATGGTTATTGGTGGTACTTTGGCAGTTACAGTAGCAACAAAACCTAATCTAAGATTGAAAACTATTATTAAAATAATAATTGATGGCCTTGATGTAAAACACCGTAGAAGTGAGACTGTGAAAATTTGCGCAGCTTTCTTAAAAGGTAATGATTTTGCTCATGGTAGTAATAAAATCGAAGAAAAAATTCTCGAAAGTGGAAGAGAGTTAATGCAACTGAGCTTAAGTAAAAATGAAATTGAATCAATCCTCAACCTCAAGATTCAAGTTCATACTGAATCTACTCTAATTGTTTCTTCCTGGATTCGAACTTTAGCAAAATATCCTCCAGCTTTTGGCTTAGCAGGTACAGTACTTGGATTAATTCACTTAATGAAATCATTAACAGAGGGCTCCAGTCCTAGCCAAGTTGGTGTTTTGATGGCCTTAGCGCTACTCGCAACTCTATATGGAATTATCATGTCAAACTTTGTCATTTCGCCACTTGGTGAAAAAATCAAAGGAGCTATCGACGAAGAACTTGTTAATGCTGAAATGGCATTACATACAATTATGCTTAAAATGGACAACACTAATTTGTTAATAGCGCAAGAAAATTTAGGACAATACATACTTGATAAGAAGCAAAAAGTTGATCTAATAACTTCAGAAAATGATGAGGCTATAAGTGCTTAGTAAAAACACGTTGAGAATGAGAAAACATTCTGAAGAAATAAGTGAAGGATCATGGGCGGTTAGCTATGGTGACATGATCACACTCTTACTTTCTTTTTTTGTTTTATTCTTTTCAATGGATTTTAATAAAACAAAAGAAAAAAACCTAGATGAAACACTGTTAAGCCAATTCAACACTCTGAGCTTATTTAAAGAAGACAAAAAAGAAATATCTGAAAAAATAATAGATCAAAATATTGGGATTGTGCAAATTAACGATGGAACGTTCTTATTATTTTTTAAAAATGTTTCATTCTTTAAATCTGGTGAAACTGAATTAACAAATGATGGAAAAGAAAAATTAAATCATTTTTATCAAAAATATATCTCCATGGCGAGTAAATATAAAGTCAAAGCTTTTTCCTACACCGATGGAAAAAAAGTTAAATCAATGAAAAATCGTAACTTTAAAGATAATTTAGAACTTTCAGTACTGCGATCTTTAAATGCAATTAGATATTTAAACAAATTAGGTGTTCCAAGTAGAAGACTTGAAATTACAGGTAGTGGGGAAATGCCTACACGATTACAAGAATTATTAGAATTAAACAAACTAACTCCAACTGAACGAGATGCTTTCTCTAGAACAATTTCTATCGTTCTTTCAAGAGATGAGGACAACGTATGAAATATTTCAACAAAATAATGTTAACATTAAAATTACTTTTTTTAATTGTTCTAACAAGTGTCACTGCTCAAGAAAATGGCGCATTAGACAGAGTGCCTGAAGTAGAGGCAGAACTTAGAAAAGACATTATTGATCATGTCGCTAGATTAATCCCTAAAGAAAGCTTTAGTGTCTCAGTTAAAATTATTCCTCTCAAGAGAGAGCCTGCAAGTAAAACGCAAGCAGACATTCTTCCTTTTTACGAATCAAGTTCTGAGCCAGATTTCACTGAAGAATGGGAAGATCCTACTACTAGTTACTACGTACTACTTTCAAGAGTAAAACAAGTCGTCGTTAACTTAAGTGTAGATAAGGCATATGCTTTAAAAAATGAATCTGATTTCAAGGATAATTTATTCAAATCAGTTGGCTTGATCACAGGAAGAGATCAACTTGAAATTAAAATGGTAGAAATTCAATCCTTTACAAAAATTACTTCTATTGATGATTTCAATTGGCTATATATATTAGGCGCAACATTCTTTATTCTTTTCTTCATTGCTACATTCGTTTTATTCAACAAACTTATCAATTCAAAAAACTCAAGTAGACTGAATCAAGAATCAACTCAATCTCAAATCCCTTCCATCATACCTCCGTCAGTAACAAGTACGTTAAAGCCGAATTTTACAAAAAGCTCTAATGAATTAAATTCAATTAATGGAGACATCACATTTACCGATTCTTTAAAATTAAACTCATACTTAAAAGAAAAAATACACACACTTACGTCGAAAAAGTCATTCCCAACGTTATCGATGTTAAAAACACTCGAAGATTTCTTGGAAATTGACAGCATGGGTTTTAGTTACTTAATGTCTCAATTCCCTGAGGATTCAAAGAAAAACATTTATAGCCACGGCCGTACTCAAAACTGGATCAAGGCATTTTCGCAATCAGGATTAGCAACCAAGAACGTCTTACTTTACATGGATCGTTTGCTGCAATGCCATCCTTTGTCTAATGAAAAAGAGCTAGAAACATTATTTATCAACACCTGGAGACTTGGCTTGCAAGTAAAAGAATTCATCACCGTTACTACAAGCGATGAAGCAAAATTTCTTCTATGCAATATGCCCAAGTCATTATCTCTACCGATTGCAAGAAATATTTTTCCCGGTGAATGGGCTTTTTTATTTAGCGATAAAAAAACAGCACATATTTTAAGTGATATAAGAATTAAAGAACTAAATGAATTAGCGAACAAAATCAAACCACTTTTCCAAGTGGATTTAATTGCTTTCTATAATAACCAAGAAGAATTAATAAGTTTTCTAAAGCAATGTAACCCTGAAGAGGAAAGAGATATTTATCATAGCTACAAAGGCTCCCCTTCGTTACATGAATTACGTTCACCATTTTATGCTTTTTTTGAATTAGAAACACCAGAAAGAGTTAGTATTTTTAGAAAATTTGATATTCGCAGTTGGGCGCTTGCTACTTTCAATATTAGCCGAGAGCTTAGGGCAAAAATCGATGAACTAATGAACGACAAAGAAAAATTCTTATTCAAAACTTATCTCGTTGAATTAGATAAAAATCGTCCCACGCAAGATGAAATTTCTCAAACAAGAGAAGCAATTGCAGAACTAGCCAACGAAAAATACCTACTACTTAAAAAAGATAATAATGATCTTTATTCAAATGAAGGCTTAAATGAAAAAGCTGCTTAATGCTAACATATATTTACTAATGCTTTTTTTACCATTTATAACTTGGGCAAATTCACAAGTAAGTATATCTCTAGGTGGTTATTCCATAAGTGGGAAAAATGGAAACCGCACAACCGAAGTATCTGGATTAGGAGCTTACCG